>JBBQQS010000016.1:0-21978 GCA_038215525.1 Bryobacterales bacterium | reverse complement strand
GCCGAAATTACTCCCAAAGGCGTCACCAACGTCGCCATGCACGATGGCAGCGTAGTGCGCTTCACTTCTCTTCCCGAGAATTACGACCCCACCAACCGGCAGAAAGTCTACAACTACTTACTCGAGCAACAAGGCCAGGGCAACGTCGTTACTGGCCTCCTCTACGTCGACGAATCCGCCCCCGACGTCCATGAGTTGGCCAACACCACCGAAGTGCCGCTCAGCCAAGTCCCCTTCGAGGCGCTCTGCCCTGGGGCGGCCACCTTGGCCAAACTCCAAGACGAATTCCGCTAACGCGCTGCGCTTGCGACAATAAGGGCATGCACCGCATCAACCATGTCCTGTTGTCCTGCTGCCTATTTGCCTGCGCCCTGCGCGCGCAAGGCAACCTGGAGGTCATCGCCGCTTACTACGGCGCCGATCGCAACTTTGTCGACGTAACCGCGTCGGCCAGATCCCAGGCCCAATCCGCCGGTTTGAGTCTCGTCGTGGGCGCCGATAGTCTGGGCGGTGACCCCTTTCCCGGCCAGATCAAAACCTTCCGCCTCTATTACAAGCTCCACGGAGTCTTTCAACAAGGCGAATGGAAGGACGGCGAAAATGTCAGCATCGGCCGCCTGGGCAGTAGCCGTCGCGACAGCGGAATGCGCGGTGGCGGTATCGATCGCGCCCGTCGCACGCCCACACCGGTTGTAGCGGCTCCATCCGGCTTGAAAGTCCTCAGCGCCCAGTACGGCGCGGGTACCCGCATCAACGACGTCACGACCCTCCTGAACAGCCGCGTCACGGGCGACCGCCTCACTGTCCTCGTCGAAAACAACAGCCTCGGCGGCGACCCCATCCGCGGCGCCGACAAGGTCCTCAACGTCGCCTACGAATGGAACGGCCAGCGCTACACCGCTTCCGCCAAGGAGGGCCAAACCCTTCGCTTGCCACCGGACCAAGTGCTCGCCGTTACGCCCGCTCTTCCCACCAACGGAGTCTGCCTTTACCCCGCCGCCAACTACCAAGGCACGCCCACCTGCGCCGCCCTCGGGCAGGACCCTGCTCAAGTCTCCGGCACCTACGGCTCCCTCAAGCTTCTCGGCTCCGTCCGTCAAGTGGAACTCTTCGAATCTGCCAACTTCGCCGGACGCTACCTCCGCCTCACCGCTGACCTCCCTGATCTTACCCGCGCCACCAGCGGCTTCTTTGGCAGCCCGGTTACTTGGGCCCCGAACCCAGGGGCGTTCCGCATGAGCCAGTAACCCACGACGGGTGTAGACTATTTTAAGCCTTCTGTTTCGGGCGGCAATGCAAGGAATCACGTTATGAATCGTTGGTTGGTTGGGGCCTTATGGGCCGAATTGATAGCCGGAACATTGGCGGCCCAACGCCCGCCGGCCCCGGCGGCAATGAAGCCCACGCTGCCGGATGGCCCCGGTCGCCAAGTGGTGCAACAAGCATGCGGGTCCACTTGCCATGGCGCGGAAATCGTCGCCGGCAAAGGTTACTCCCGCGACAATTGGGCCACGGTGGTCAATAGTATGATCGCCCGCGGGGCCAAGGCCAGCGGCACTGAATTTGGCGAGATCGTCGACTACCTCACCAAGAACCTTCCGCCCCGTACCGGTAAGGCCGGTGCTGGTGGCGTAGGCTTTATTGGCAGCGGCCCGGATGATGCCCACTTAGTAGATGGCGAAGCCGCCGAACGCGGCAAGAGTGTCTACGTCGCTGAGTGTATCACCTGCCACGGCAATCGCGGCCGCGGCGGCCCGGATTCGCTGCCGCCCCCGCAACGCGGCTCGGACTTAGTGCGCTCTCTCGTCGTCCTCAAAGACCGCTACGGTGCCACCATCGCGGAGTTTCTGAAGAAGGGCCACCCCCTGCAGAGCGGCAAGCCCAGCGCTTCGCTCGATGGACCGCAAGTCTTGGACCTCGCCCACTTCCTGCACCTCAAAGTAAACGATACCCTGCGCAGCGGTCCATTCTCGGAAGTGATCAACGTCTTGACCGGCGATGCCAAAGCTGGCTCTGAATACTTTAGTGGTGCGGGCGGCTGCAATAAATGCCACTCCACCACTGGTGACTTAGCCGGCGTCGGTAAGAAATACGATCCCCCTGCCTTGCAGCAGAAATTCCTCTTCCCCAAGAGTTTCAGTGTGGGCCGGGGCGGCCGCGGCGTAACTTCCACGAAGCCCGTGACTTTGAAGGTTACTCCCGCCGGCGGCAAGACGGTCGCTGGCGTTCTTCTCTACTTAGACGACTTCAATGTATCCCTCCGCGACGACGCCGGCGAGTATCATACCTGGACTCGATCCTCCGGCCTGAAAGTCGAAAAGTCCGACCCTTATCAAGCGCATATTGACTTACTTGATAAATACACCGACAAAAACATGCACGACATCGTGGCCTATTTGGAGACTCTCAAGTGAGAACCACTTTATTCTTATTTCTGGTTGTAAGCTCATGGGCGCAAACGCTCGATCCCGCTAAGCTATCCGCGCCGCCCACCGATACTTGGCCTTCCTTTAACGGAGACTACTCAGGTCGCCGATTTAGCCCGCTCACGAAAGTCAACGCGAACAATGTCAGCTCGCTCAGCTTGGGTTGGGTCTATCGGATGACCGCCCAATCTGCTGGACCCTTTCCGGGCTCCATCAAGTCCACTCCGGTCGTAGTCGATGGCGTCATGTTCTTCACTATTCCGGACCATGTGTGGGCCATCGACGCCCGCACCGGCCGCGAATTGTGGCACTTCGCCTGGCCTTCCCGCGGCGGTATCCACATCGGTAACCGCGGAGTGGCCGTGCATGGCAAGTGGCTCTATTTTGAGACGCCCGACTGCAACCTAGTCTCCCTCAACATGAAGGACGGCAAGGAGCGCTGGCACAAACAAATTTGCGATCCCGACCTACTATATTTCGCCAGCGCTGCCCCCTTAGTGGTCGGCAATCACGTGATCGCCGGCGTCAGCGGCGACGATCTCGACGTCCCTGGCTATATCCAGTCGCATGACCCCGAAACTGGTGCCATGCAATGGCGTTGGTATGCCTATCCGGAAGTAGGTTCACCCGAAGCGAAGAGTTGGCCCACCGTCGAAGCCATGTTACACGGCGGCGGTATGACTTGGGGTTCCACTACTTTCGATCCTGAACTCAACCTCATTTACTTCGGCACCGGCAACCCCCAGCCCGTCATCGCGCACAAAGGCCGCATGGGCGATAACTTGTTTACCGAGTGCATCGTCGCCGTCAACGCCGATACCGGCAAGCGCGCTTGGTATTTCCAGTCTTCGCCCCACGACACACACGACTGGGACGCGAACCAGACGCCCGTATTGATCGACGGGACGATCAATGGCCAGCCGCGTAAGTTACTCGCCCAAGCCGCTCGCAACGGTTATTTCTTTGTGCTCGATCGCGTCACGGGTAAGAACATCGTAACTTCCACCTTCGCCAAGGCCAATTGGGCCAAGGGTCTCGACCAGAAGGGCCAACCCATTCCGGACCCCGCCAAGTATCCTCAAATCGACGGTGCCCTGGTATCCCCCAACCAAGCCGGCGCCGCTAACTGGCCTCCGCCTAGCTTTAGCCCCGCCACCGGACTCTTCTATGTCAACGCCTCGAACGCGTACAGCGTCTACTACATTTACGACGACACCGAAAAGCCCGAAGGCTGGGGCGGCAACGACCGGGGCGGTTGGTCAGAAACCGTCATGCAAGCCATCGACTACCAAACCGGCAAAATCCGCTGGAGCCATAAGTGGGAAGGGCCAGGCGGCCCGCGTTCGGGCGTGCTCAGCACCGCCGGTAATGTAGTTTTTGCCGGCGACCCACAGAATAACTTTGTCGCCTTGAATGCCACCACCGGCCAGCCGCTCTGGCGTGCCAACTTGGGCGCCGGCATGAGCAACGGCCCCATCAGTTACCAACTCGACGGCATTCAATACGTGGTCGTCGGCGCCGGTGACACCTTGTACGGCTTCGCCATGCATGGTAAGTAAGCTCCTCATCGCCTTAATAACTGCGGCTACCTCGTTGCAGGCGGCCGCCACCACCACGTGGGAACTGAATACCTTTCAGGATTTCGTGAAGGGTAAGTTTACTGGCGTTGCTCTAAGTCGCGATGGGCGTCTGGAACGCGCTCCGGGCATGAAATTAGTCTATGACCCCGAAGAAGCTGCCGTCTGGTCCGTAGCCGCTACTGCCGAGGGGCGTATTTACTTAGGCACCGGTCCCCGCGGTAAGCTCTTCGAGGTCGATGCCGCCGGTAAAGGCAAGTTACTCTGGACGGCTCCTCAGCCGATGATCTTCGCTGTTACCGTCGACGCCAAAGGCATCGTCTATGCAGCCACTTCACCCGATGGCCGGGTATATCGCATCGAGAATGGCCGTGCCACTGAATACTTCAACCCGAAAGCCAAATACATCTGGGCTTTGGCGGCTGCCCCCGATGGAAGGCTCTTTGTCGCTACTGGTGACGAGGGCAAGATACATGTCGTTACCAATGGCCGCGCCGAGGTTTACTACGAAACCGGCCAAGCCCATGTTACTGCCCTGGCGCTCGATACTCAGGGCCGGTTACTCGCCGGTTCCGAGCCCAACGGTATTGTTTATCGGATTACGTCGAAGGACAAGGCGTTTGTACTGTACGATGCGGCTCTGCCGGAGATCCGGTCCTTAGTCGCCGGCGTCGATGGATCTTTGTATGTGGCTGCTTTGGGCGGTTCGTTATCCAAGAAGACAGCCGCTGCGGCGAACCCGTCGACTCCCACCGTGGCCGGTGGCCTGATCAGCATTACCGTGACCGACGATGCCCAAACTGGGCTGGACCTGAAGCCCAAAGAAGCCAAACCCGCCACCGGCGCGCCGCCCGCTACTTCGGTATCTTCCGCGCTAGTGCCCACGGTCGAGTACGCGGGCGTAGAGAAGTCGGCCATTTACCGGATTCATCCCGATAACACGGTGGAGACACTGTGGACCAGTAAAGAAGAGAATGTCTACGACTTACTCGAGCAAAACGGTTCCTTATTCTTCGCCACCGACTTACAAGGCCGAATTTACCGACGCACGACCGACAATCAGGTCTCGCTGATTGCCCAGACGGAGCAGGGCGAAACTACGCGACTATTCCAAGTCGCCGGCGGCATATTGGCCGCCACCGCCAATCGCGGGCAGCTATTCCGGCTTTCGTCGGAGCCCGTGGCTTTGGGTAAGTACGAGTCGCCGGTCCACGATGCTAACACCGTGGCCAAGTGGGGGCGGCTGGCCCTTACTGGCGGCCCTGCTACCAAGATTCAGATGCGCAGCGGCAATACCGCCCGGCCCGATCGCACCTGGAGCGATTGGGAAGCGGCTGACCCTAAGCCGCGCAGTCCGGCGGCTCGCTACGTGCAATGGCGGGCAGATGTCGTCGACGCCGTCGACGCTGTCCGCTTGTTCTACTTGCCCCAGAATACTCCGCCGACGATGAAGTCGATCACTGTGGTCGGCCAGACGGTCGCGTCGCAATCCGCCACCAAGCCGGCCGCCGCCGCGGCGGCCGCTACGGCGGCTTACACGCTTACGGTCACCGACACCGGCGAGGCGGGCCCCGTAACCTCCGCCGGCACTCCGGCGCAGACCGTCGCCCGGTCATCCACCCGGCAGTTGGTAATTGTCTGGCAGGGCGAGGACGCCGATGGAGACCCTTTGATTTACAACCTTACTTACCGGGGTGAGGGCGAGTCCCGCTGGAAGTTACTGAAGGCGAACACTAGCGAACTGGCGTTGACGGCCGATGCCGACGTCTTTGCCGATGGCCGTTATTGGTTTCGCGTTGTAGCCTCAGATCGGATGGCCAATTCTGGTGACTCGGCTCGGGAAGTTGAGTTAGTCAGCGGACCGGTAGTGATCGACAATACGCCTCCGACGGTGAGTTCTTTGCAGTCGAACGGGCGATTGGAGTATGTGCTCATAGCGCAAGATAGCCTGAGCGAACTTCGCCGTTGCGAGTATTCCCTCGACGCCGGCCCCTGGAACCTACTCGAGGCCCAAGACGGCGTGACGGACTCGCTTAGTGAAACCTTTCGGATTGTGCTGCCCTCGCTTACGCCGGGCGAGCATACTCTCAGCTTCCGAGTTACCGACGGGGCCGGCAATGTGACCGCCCGTAAGTTAGTCGTCGAGTAACTTCGCTAACGCGCGAAGGAGATACCGAAGCCCGTGGTGTACAGGAAATCGTTACTGAGGCGCCCTTGAACGGGGTTACTCAAGTAACGGTTCGACGCCGAAACATTCCAGGTGAGCCACTTGAAGAGCTGAGTTTGCGCGCCCACATCGAAATTGACCCGGTACTGCCCAGTGTTCGTTAAGTTATTGAACATACGGAAACTCTGCCGCAGCGAGGTGCGGGCATTCAGGCGGTAAGTGAAATCGTCGCCCCAATAACCTTCGGCGGAGTTCCGGACGAAAACGGGCTTGGGCGCAGGGTCGAAGCTTTCCCGGTTCCATGCCGCGCCGCCCACTAGATCGAGGCGGCCTTTCTCAGCCTTCCAAACCGTGTAGCCCAAACCGCCGCCGACGACGATGCGGAGGTCCAGGTTTTGGAAACGATCGTATTCCCAGTCGTTGAAGGTATTGATGAACATGCGTGGGGAGACATTGCGGTTATAACCCCAGCCGCCGCGGACCGCTTGGGCGGTCTTCTGATTGACGCCGGAGAGCAAGGCCGAAGCGCGGATGACGTTGAAGTAAAGTGAGGTTTTGTCGTGGTTGGTTTGGCGGGCCGCACCCAGCGAAGTAGTAAACGTGGCGGTGCTGGCGTTGCCACGAGTACCCGCCCAGCCGATAGCGGCGTTGCCGGCCCAGAGATCAAGCCAGCCGGGGTTGAGTAAACGCTCGTAAGTGCGCTGCTCGGCCTTATCGCGCAGGGCGACAATGTCACGCGGGGCGACGGTTTGGGTACCGCTCTTGGCGGCGACCTCCACTTTGCCATCCGTGGTGGCGAGCGTTGCTTCGAGGGTGCGGCCGTCGGGCAGCACCACCACCAGCGGCGTGTCGGCCTTGACGCTTTCCACCTCCGCCCACGGCAGTGTAAGAGTGCCGAAGTGGACGGTCTTGATGGTGAGGGTGGCCGCGTCTTTCTTGACGATGGAGCCGGTGACGCGGTCGCCGTTTTTCATCTGGATCTGGTCGGCAAATGCGGATAAGGAGAGCAGTAATATGAAATTAGTTTTTAGTAAGTACATCGTGAAGCGCCTCGACGTAAAGTTGATGTTCGGCCACTAGAATTCGTTTCGCCAAATCGTCCTCGGTGTCACCGGCCAGCACTGGCACGGCGGCTTGGGCCAGAATCGGGCCAGCATCCATTTCTTCAATGACGTAGTGTACGGTACAGCCGGAGAGTTTGACACCGTAGTCAAGAGCCTGCTTCTGCGCGTGTAAGCCGGGAAACGACGGCAGCAACGAAGGATGAACGTTGATGATTCGGGACGGGAAGGCCTGGATCATTACCGGAGTTAACAAGCGTAAAAAACCGGCCAGGCAGACGAGATCGACCTGGTGCTTGCGCAGTAAGTCGACTAAATGTTGATCGTACTCTGGGCGAGCGATGCCTTGCGAAGGCAGGCTGACGGCGGGAAGACCCATTTCGCGGGCAGTTTCGAGGCCCTTGGCGTCGGGCCGGTTCGAGATGACGACGGCGATTTCAGCTGGTAGTCGGCCAGCCTGGACGGCGCGGGCGATGGCTTCGAAGTTCGAGCCGCGCCCCGAAAGTAAGATGCCGAGCCGGGTCATACGTAGCGGACCAGCTCGCCCTTCGCCTTGACTACCTGGCCAATGACGTAACTCTTTTCCTTCGACTTTTTCAAGAGCTTTTGAGCGGCGGCGAGTTTCTTTTCCGGAACGACAACCACCATGCCGATGCCTAAATTAAAAGTACGGCGCCAATCGTCTTCCGGTACGTTACCGCGTTGACGGAGAGACTCGAAAACGGGCAGCACGGGCCAACTCTTGGTGTCAATTTCAACACCGAGGCCTTTGGGTAACACGCGTGGAATATTGTCGGTCATGCCGCCGCCGGTGATGTGGGCGGCTCCGCGGATGAGCCGTTCGGCTTGGAGCGCGAGTAGGGGTTTCAAGTAACTGCGGTGGACTTTGAGTAACTCGTCGGCGACAGTGAGGCCTAGTTCGGGAATGACCGAGTCTACTTTGAGGTCAGTGAAGAAGATGCGACGCGCGAGCGAATAGCCATTGGTGTGGAGCCCGGTGGAGGGCAGGCCCAGTAGGACGTCGCCGGCCTTAGTACCGTCGCCGGTGAGCAGACGCGAACGCTCGGCGGCGCCGACGATAAAGCCGGCGACGTCATATTCACCGGGCTGATAGAAGCCGGGCATCTCGGCGGTCTCGCCACCGATCAAAGCGCAGCCGCTACGTTTGCAGCCGCGGGCAAGACCGCTGACGACGCTAGAGCAGACTTGGGCGTCGAGCGTGCCGACAGCGAAATAGTCGAGAAAAAAGAGTGGGCGGGCGCCTTGAACGGCGATGTCGTTGACGCAGTGGTTAACGAGATCCTCCCCTATCGTGTCGTGCCGGCCGGCCAGTTGGGCGACCTTGAGCTTAGTGCCGACGCCGTCGGCGGAGGAGATCAGCACGGGTTTCTTGAAGCCTTCAAGGGCATACATAGCGCCGAAACTGCCAATGCCGGTAAGCACTTGGGGCGTAAAGGTAGCGCGGGCCAGCTTCTTGATGGACGAGACGGCGCGGTTGGCTTCGTCAATGTTGACGCCGGCGTCCGCATAGCGGAGGCCTTCTTTAGGTTGACTCATTTATTCTTTCGATTGGCAAAGTAGGGGAGAAACTCCTATGATAGCGAAACGATGCGTGTGATTTGTTTGTTGGTTCTGGCGATGACGGTTTGGGCCGAAGTGCCCTCCGGATTGGCGATTCGCAACGCCCGAGTAGTAACCGTGAGCGGCGCGGTGCTGCCGAAAGCGACGGTGCTGATCCGTGACGGGCTGATTGAGGCCGTGGGCGCGGACCTGGCCGTGCCAGCCGATGCCTGGCTGATTGAAGGCGAGGGGATGACGGTGTATCCGGGCTTGGTGGACGCGCTGTCGACCTTGGGGCAGGATGGACGGCCCGGCGGCGCATTGCCCGCCGCCGGACTGGCACCAGCGCCACCCGCGCGCGGGCCGGAGGATCGGCCGCGGACCTTCAGTTGGGAGCGCGTGGCCGATAAGGTGCGAGCGAACGATCCCCGCGTGGAGGCGGCGCGGGGCGCGGGCTTCACGTCGGCGATGACCTTCCCGAATAACGGTATTTTTGCCGGGCAAGGCGCGGTGATGAACCTGGGCGATGCGCGGCCTTCGCGGCTGATTGTGCAGTCGCCGGCGGGCCAGTATATTTCGTTGAGTTTGGGTGGTGGCCGGGGCTTCCCGAGTTCGCTGATGGGCGTGATCGCTTATATTCGGCAGTGCTACATCGACCTCGACTATTACAAGCAGGCGAAGGCCGCGTATGACAAGGACCCGAAGGGGCGGACGCGGCCGGAGTACGACCGGGCGCTGGAGGGCTTGGCCGAGTCGCCGCGGTTGTTGTTTCCGGCAGTGAGCTTGAGCGAGATTGACCGCGTGCTGCGGTTTACGAAAGAGCTGAAACAGCCGGCGGTGCTTTACGGTTTGCATGAGGGCTTCCGGGCGACGGAGTTATTGAAGGCGGCGGGGATGCCGGTGATTGTGTCGACGAAGTGGCCGACGCGGCAGGCCGATGCCGATCCGGACGCTGTCGAGACGACGCGGGCTTTGGAGACGCGGGCCAAAGCCGCTTCGACGCCGGGGTTGCTCGCGAAGAATGGCGTGAAGTTTGCGTTCTCTTCCGATGGGCAGACTGCGACGGAGATGTTGCGCGGGGTACGGAAGGCGATGCAGATGGGCTTGTCGGAGGCCGATGCCCTGCGGGCGTTGACTCTGTCGCCGGCCGAGATCTTTGGCGTGGCGGACCGGATGGGTAGTATTGAAAAGGGTAAGATCGCGAACTTAGTAGTGACGCGGGGCGACTTACTCGGTGAACGGCCGCGAATTGAATACGTGATTGTGGATGGCGTGAAGTATCTGCCGCCCGTGCCCCCGGCAGTGCCGGCGGCCAAGGAACTGACGCGATGAAGTGGATTCTGGTTTTGCCCGCTGTTTTGTTGGCGCAGGAGTCGACAGTTATTCAGAATGCGACGGTATATACGGCAACCAAGTCGGCCTTTGTGGGGTCGGTGGCCTTTACTGGCGGCAAGATTACCGCCGTGGGCGATAAGATCATTGTGCCGCCGGGGGCCAAGATTGTGGATGGCACCGGTTTGCATGTTTCGCCCGGAATTATCGATAGCCATTCGCATATTGCCGTGCAGGGCTTTGGCGTGAACGAAGGCTCGGTTTCTGTCTCTTCGATGGTGCGCATCACGGATGTGATCGATTCGGAAGATATCGCCATTTACCGGGCCTTGGCGGGCGGAGTAACTACCGCGAATATCTTGCACGGCAGTGCGAATGCGATTGGCGGTAATAACCAACTAATTAAGATGCGCTGGGGTGTCACCGCGGGCGAGTTGATGATGGAAGGCGGGACGAAGTCGATTAAGTTTGCCTTGGGCGAGAATCCGAAGCGGCAAGGCAATCCGACGCCGCAGACGGGTGGCGTGGCGCGGTACCCGGCGACGCGGATGGGCGTGGAAGATATCTACCGGCAGGCATTTACGGAAACGCGGGCTTATCAGAAGGCGAAGGCCGACTTTAAGGCTGGCAAGACGATGATGGCGCCGCGCACGGACCTGAAGTTGGAGGCGCTGGCGGAGGTGTTGGAGGGCACGCGGCTGGTGCATTGCCACGCTTATCGGGGCGATGAGATGCTGATGATGATGCGTGTGGCCGAAGAGTTCGGCTTCCGTTTGGCCACCTTCCAGCATGTGCAGGAGGGCTATAAGATCGCCAAGGAAATGGCTGCCCATGGCGTGGCTGGGGCGGGCTTTAGCGATTGGTGGAGTTACAAGATGGAAGTGGCCGATGGCATTCCTTTCAATATGGCCGTGATGACCAAGAAAGGCGTGTTGGCCGGAGTAAACTCCGACGATGCCGGTTTGATGCGCCGCTTGAATACGGAAGCGGCAAAAGCGATGCGGTACGGCGGATTGACGGAAGAGCAGGCTTTGGCCTTAGTAACTCTGAATCCGGCGAAGCAGATGAAGGTGGATCATTTGATTGGCTCCATCGAGAATGGCAAGAGCGCCGACTTAGTCATTTGGAACAAACCTCCTTTATCGAGTTATGCGGTGCCGCAGAAAGTTTATATCGACGGTAAGTTGTATTTCGAGCGAGACAAAGATATGAGCGACCGCGGACGTCGCGCGGCGGCGAAGAAGGCGCTGGAAGATCAGTTGAAGCAAGAGGCTCCGGCGGAGCAAAAAAAAGGCGGCGTGCCCGGACGGCGTGGACCGGCGAGTGAGGGAACCGCACAATGAAGCATTCGATCTGGCTGGTCGCGGCACTGACTTATGCGCAGGACTCTTACTTCATTAAGAATGCGACGATTCATCCCGTTACCGGGCCGGAAATCGTAAATGGCTCCCTGCTGATTGAGAATGGCAAGATTACAGGAATTGGCACGAAGTTAGTTGCTCCTAAGAATATTAAAGTAATTGACGCGAAGGGCTTGCATGCTTGGCCTGGGATGATGAATTGCGCGACGCAGATCGGGCTTTCCGAAGTAAGTAGCGTGCGTGAGACAAACGATACGAATGAGATCGGCGATTTTATTCCGCAGGTGCGGGCGGTGGTGGCCATAAATCCGGAGACGGAACATATTCCGGTGGCGCGGTCGAACGGTTTGACGGCGGTGCTGACTTTGCCGGCGACGATCGCGTTTGGGGGCGGCGGTGGCGGTGGCGCGGCGGCCGGTTCGCAGAGTATCGTGCGCGGGCAGGCGGCCGTGATCCGGCTCGACGGCTGGACTTGGGAGGATCTGGCGATGTCGCAGAACGCGGGCATGCTGGTGCGCTTTCCGGTGATCCAGATGGCTTCGTTCAGTTTTCCGGCCGGTCGCACGGAGATTCCGTTTGCCGAAGCCAAGCGGCGCTATGACGGCGAGATGCGGAAGATCGATGAGTTTTTCGAGAAGGCGCGGCGGTATCAGCAGGCGAAGAAGGCGGCGACGCCGAATTTCCTGGCCGATGTGCAACTCGATGCGATGCTGCCGGTGCTGGAAGGGAAATCGCCGCTGTTGATTCCGGCGCAGCGGGAGCGGACGATCCGCGAGGCGATCGACTTTGCGGAGAAGCACAAGGTGAAGCTGGTGCTGTTCGATGTGCGGAAGCCGGGGGCGCAGTTGGCGCGGATCGCCGAGAAGAAGATTCCGGTGGTGGTGGGCCAACCGACCGATTTGCCGATGGACGATGACGATGACTACGATGCGGCGTACTCGCTGCCGGCGACGCTGCATAAGGCGGGCGTGAAGTTTGCCTTTGCCACTTATGACAACCAGTTCGCGCGGAATTTGCCGTTTGAGGCCAGCTACGCGGTGGCTTACGGGCTGCCGATGGAGGCGGCCTGGAAGGCTCTTACTATCGACGCGGCGGAGATTTTCGGCATTGCGGACCAAACGGGGTCGCTGGAGAAGGGAAAGTCGGCGGACTTGTTTTTGTCCGACGGCGATCCGCTGGAGATGCGGACGCAAGTGCGGATGATGTTTATCCGGGGGAAGAATGTGAGCCTGGAGAATCGACAGACGCAACTGTACAAGAAGTACTTGGCGCGGCCGTAGGTTTACGAAACGAACCCGGGAGTTGTTGATTCTATTGGGTTGGACTTTTGGATTGTTTGGTGGACAGGCCGGGAGGCCCGTCCGACTGCCTGGTAGTGCCTCATAATTCAACATCCATACCTAGGATATCAGGCGGAACCAAACAGATCGCTTTATGTAATTGATTCTAATGAAGGTAACTGTTGTCACTCGGGTTTCGCGTTGATAACGCGCTCATCAAGCTTCTGTTGTGGAAAATTCTCCGCCTTGTTCGACAGGAGTTCTACGACGCGCACCGCCCTCGCCTGGATAAAGTCTGCTTCAGAGGATTTCCGGTTCAGCGAATACCTCACGTTGGCTTGGTAGCGACTTGGAGGGCCGGTGAGTGAATGTAACCCTCCGCTCACGCGGAGGGCTCGGTGGTCAGGGACCCCACAAAGGTCATTTACGCGTTGCGATATTTTTGGGTGCGCTCGTCCCAGAGGATTTTCTTGCCAGTCTTTAAGGACATGGTGGCTAAGTGACCGCCGATGGCGGCTTGTTGGCCCATTTTTGGGGGAGTGGTTAACTTAGCTTTGCCTTGGATGGAGTCCATCAGGTTGCGGACGTGGGCTTCGACGGCTTTGTTGTCGTTGCCGGGCATTTCGATGAATTCTTCTTTGCGGGCGGCGACTTGGGCGGGGGGCTTGCCGCGGAATTTCTCCGGGGTAAAGGTGATGCTTTGGCGGTTCAGGACCTGGATGGTGCCTTCATTGCCCATGAACTGTTCGCCGTAGCCGAAGTTCTCGTTGCCGAAGTAACAGGAGTAATTGATGTGGAACTTACCCGGGTATTCGTAGATGGCGGACATGCAGTCGTTGACTTCGCGGTCGTCGTTGGCGCCGGTCCAGCGGTAGATGCCGCCGGAGGCGACGCAGGAGAGGGGTTCGGTTTTGCCGCAGACGAAATTGGTGATGTCGGTTTGGTGGACGAGTAAGTCGGTGGAGATGCCGCTGGAGTAATCACTGTAGAGACGCCATTGGAAGTACCGCTGTTTGTCGAAGGCGCGGGCTTTGGCGGGGCCGACAAATTTCTTCCAGTCGGTATTTTGTTCGTTGGTGTCGGCCGGAATGGCGTAGCGCCAGGAGGGGTTATCTTCGGTGGAGTTGCGATACCAGAAGGCGCGGACGTAGTGGACTTCGCCGATCATGCCTTTGTCGACCATCTCCTTGGCCTTGATGTAGAGGGAGTTGGAGCGGTTCTGGGTGCCGACCTGGACCATCTTGCCTGCTTTCTCAGCGGCGGCGACGATCTCAGCACCTTCTTCTATGGTGTGGGCGATGGGCTTCTCTAAGTAGATGTGCTTTTTGGCCTTCAAGGCGGCGAGGGCCATGGAGTGGTGGAGGTGCTCCGGGGTGGCGATGAAGACGACGTCGATGGAGGGATCGGCGAGCATTTCCTGGTAGTCGACGTAGGTCTTGGGGGTGTTGCCGCCCATGGACTGCACGCGGTCCTTCCCGCGGTTTTTGTTGCCTTCGTAGGTGTCGCAGACGCCGGTGACTTCGACGGCTTCTTTGCTGCCGACGTACATGCGCTCCATCAGGTAAAAGCCGCGGCCACCGACGCCGATGAAGCCAACTTTGAGCTTGCTGTTTTGGCCGAGGGCGGAGATGACGGCGGGACCGGTTGCGAGGACTGGGGCGAGAGTGGCGGTTTTGACGAGGGTACGGCGGGTAAGGTCTTCGGACATGGATGGCTCCTTTTTCACGTTTACCAGTGTACTGCGTTCGAAATGGGCGGAGGGTTGGGCGTATCATCAGACAATGCGTAACGCAGCGCTTTTCTGGTTTGTTTTGCCCGTGCTCCACGGGGCGAATGAGTTCGCGCCGGTGCGCGCGATTTTTGAAAAAAGTTGTGTCCGGTGTCATTCCGGGGAGGCGCCGCGGGGGCGTTTGGATTTGCCTTCGGCGGGGGGGGCTGAATCCGGGGACGGTTCTGGCGATGGTGACCGGGGGGAAGATGCCTTTAGGGGGTCCTCGGTTGGCTGAGGCGGAAGTGGCGGCGGTGAAGGCTTGGGTGCAAGGCGGAGGCGCTTGGGAGGGGCCGGCGATTTCCGTGGGCAAGGCGCAGTTCTGGGCCTTTCGCTCGCCGGTGAAGGTGAGCCCGCCGGCGGGTGAGGCGCACGTGATCGATGCGTTTCTGCGGGCGAAATTGCAGGCGAAGAAACTCGAATTTTCCGGACGGGCGGCGGCTCGCACTTTAATCCGGCGGCTGAGCTTTGACTTGACGGGTTTGCCGCCGGCGCCGGCGGACTATGAGCTGACTTACGAGCAGGCGGCGGAGCGTTACTTGGCGTCGCCGCATTACGGCGAACGATGGGGCCGGCATTGGTTGGATGTGGTGCGGTTCGGCGAGACCGATGGTGGGGAGCATAACTACGAACGGCCGAATGCTTGGCCTTATCGAGATTATGTGATTCGTAGCTTCAATGAGGATTTACCCTATCGTGACTTTATTCGCGAGCAAATTGCGGGCGACTTACTCGCGCCGAAGGATCCGCGGAAAGTGGCGGCGACGGGGTTTTTAGTGGCGGGGCCTTGGGACCAAGTGCAAGCGGAGATTAACAAAGACAAGGCGATGGCGATGACGCAACGCATGGACGAGTTGGACGACATGGTGACGACAACTTTCCATACGTTCCAGGCGATGACGGTGAATTGCGCGCGTTGCCATGACCATAAGTTCGATCCGATTCCGACGCGCGACTATTACCGGCTAACGGCGGTGTTTGCGGGCGTCGGTTTTGGCAATCGGCGGGTGGCGGAGGATAGCGCAGTGGCGGCGTATGAGGAGCAGATGAAGCCATTGCGGGCGGAGTTAGGGGCGGCGAAGGCGCGGCTAGCGGCGATTGAAGATCCGAAGCGGGTGGCCTTGCAACGGGAACGCTATCAGGCTTATGAGCGGGCGCAGGAGAATGACCCTTTGCGGATGCCCCTGAATCCGATTTGGAATCGCAATCGGTTTGGGGAAGTGCAGGCGGAGCGGTACCGGCTAGTGGTTACGGCGCATCGCGGCAAGAAGGTGCGGATCGAAAAGCTGAAGTTACAGCCGGCGGGGATTGAGTTAACGACTTATGCGAGCGATCGGGCGGCGAGCGATGCCGAGCCGTTGGTGATTGACTTGGCGGGCGGCGGCCGGGTAAGTGAAGTTACTTGGGCGACGGACTGGAAGACGGGTACCGCCGATGGGACGGTGTCGGTTTACCGGCTGGAGGCGGCGACGGCGACGGGCGGTTGGCGGACCGTGGCTACTTCGCTCGACCATGCACGTAGTGTGGAGATCGCGCTGCCTGCCGTGACCTCGGAAGAGCAGACGGCGTTGCTGACGGCGGCGGAAATTGCCGAGCGCGAGTTGGTGCGGCAAGAGATCGGGCGCGTGGAGAAAGCGATCGGGGCGACGACGGAGCCGACGCGGCTTTATGCCGCGGTGCCCAAGGCGAGCGTTACTCCTTCGTTTGTGCTCGAACGTGGTAGTGTGACGCAGCCGAAGGAGGCGGTGGGCGCGGGGGCGATGTCGGCGGTGCGGCAGGTGAGCCTGAGTGTGCCGAGAGAGGCGCCGGACCGGGACCGTCGGTTGGCGCTGGCGGACTGGATCGCGAGCGATCAAAACCCACTGACGGCGCGGGTGATCGTGAATCGCGTGTGGTACTTACATTTTGGGACGGGCTTAGTGAATACGCCTTCCGACTTTGGGGTGAATGGCGACCGGCCGTCGCACCCGGAGTTACTCGATTGGCTGGCGGTGCGCTTCATGGAAAACGGCTGGAGCCTGAAGTGGCTGCACCGGCAGATTCTTTCCTCCCGGGCTTATCAGCAAGCGACGGCGCAGGTACCGGAGGCTTTTGCGGTGGACGCGGATAATCGGCTCTACTGGCGGATGCCGTTGAAGCGGATGGATGCGGAGACGATTCGGGATTCGGTGCTGTTCCACGCGGGAAATCTCGACTTACAGGCGCGGGGTGGGCCGGGTTTCGTTTTGCAGAAGAAGGGCGATGCGGGGTCCTATATTTACAAGGCGCTCAACAACGACGGGCCGGGCGTGTGGAAGCGCGCGATTTATCGGTTTAGTGTGCGGGGCGGGGAGCGGATCATGATGGATAGCTTTGATTGTCCGGATCCGGCGGTAGCGACGCCGCAGCGGAGTGTTTCGAATACTCCGGTGCAGGCGCTTACGTTGCTGAATAATGAATTTGTGCTGGGCCAGGCGGGTGCGCTGGCGCGGCGGGTAGAGCGGGAGGCGGGGTCGGCTACGGCGGCGCAGGTCCAACGTCTCTATGAGTTACTCTTTGGCCGGAAAGCGGAGGCCAAGGAAGTTACTTGGGGGGTGGGCTTTGTGCAAAGCAATAACCTCGCGCTTTATGCGCGGGCTTTACTAAATACGAATGAGTTTCTCTATGTCCCATAAATACTCGCGACGGGAAGTGTTGTGGCAGGCGGGCGGCGGCTTGGCCGGACTGGCGCTGACGCAGATGGAGGCCCGGGCGGCGAGGTCGCGGGTGCCGCAAGCGGATTTTACGGCTAAGGCGAAGAACATCATTATGGTGTTTCTGCCGGGCGGCTTTAGCGCGATTGATTCTTTCGATTACAAGCCGGAGCTTGAGAAGTTCCACGGCATGGAGACGAAGGGCGCGAATACGATTACGCCTTTCTTTGGGAAGCGCGGGACGGTGATGAAGTCGCCTTGGGCGTTCCAGCCGCGTGGGCGCAGCGGAAAGATGGTTTCGGACTTAGTGCCGCATTTGGCGGAATTGGCCGATGAGATGACTTTTCTGCATTCGATGGTGGCGAGGTCGAACGCGCATGGGCCGGCGTTGTTTCAGATGTCGACCGGGTTTATCTTTCAGGGATTTCCTTCGATTGGTTCCTGGGTGAGTTATGGGCTCGGCAGCGAGAATGAGAATCTGCCGTCGTTTGTGGTGCTGCCCGATCGGCGCGGATTGCCGCCTTGCGGGGTGGCGAATTGGGGCAATGGCTTTTTGCCGGCGGCGCACCAAGGGGTGATTCTGGGCGATGAGAAGCAGCCGATCGCCGATCTTAATCGGCCCGCGTCGGTGGCGCCGCGGCAACAACAGGCGACTTACGACTTACTGACGCAATTGAACGAGGAGCATTTACAGCAGAACCCCGGGGAAGATGCATTGGTGGCGCGGATCCGGAGTTATGAGTTAGCGGCGCGGATGCAGTTGAGTGCGCCGGAAGTGACGGATATCTCGGGCGAATCGGCGGCGACGCGGGCGATGTATGGGTTGGATCAACCGGTGACGCGGGACTTCGGTTATCACTGCCTGATGGCGCGGCGGCTGGTGGAGCGGGGGGTGCGGTGCGTGCAGCTTTATAACGGTGGGCATTTCGGGGAACCGCGGGTGAATTGGGATGGGCACGAGGACTTACGCACGAACCACGGCAAGAACGCGGCGATTTTGGATCGGCCTTTGGCGGCGCTGTTACGGGACCTGAAGCAGCGAGGTTTATTGGCAGAGACGCTGGTGGTGTTTACGACGGAGTTTGGCCGGCTGCCGATTACCGAAGGGCTGGGCGAAGGCGGGCGGGACCATAATCCGGAGGGATTTACTTCGTGGATGATGGGGCCGGGGCTGAAGGCGGGTTATTCGCATGGATCGACGGATGAGTTGGGCTACAAGGCGGTGACGGATCCGGTGACGATTTACGATCAGCACGCGACGATTTTGCACTTACTGGGGCTGGATCATCAGAGTCTGAGTTGGTATCACAATGGGTTGGCGCGGCGGTTGACGGATGTGCATGGGCACTTAGTGCGGCCGATTTTGAGTTAGAAGAATTCCGACGGGCGAGGACGCCGGTCCCACGCTGAGGCAAAAGAGTCAGGGGCGGAGCTTGGCGGCGGAGTAGGCGAGGAGGAGCCAGGCGGCGATGAAGCAGATGCCTCCGAGCGGGGTGACTGCGCCCAGGGCGCGGATGCCGGTGATGGCGAGGGCGTAGAGGGAGCCGGAGAAGAGGAGGATGCCGGCGAGGAGGAGGCCGCAGATCCAGGCGGCGGACGTGGCACTGAGGGTGCCGGTGCGCGGCAAAAGGGAGACGATCAGCAGGCCGAGGGCGTGGATGAAGTGGTAGAAGACGGCTTTCTCGTAGACGCCCATGGAGTAAGCATCGAGACGGTCGCGGAGGGCGTGGGCGCCGAAGGCACCGATCATGACGGCGAGGGCGAGGGCGGCGGCGGCAAGGGGAGTCCACATACTGTTATGCTAGCGGCTTCCGTCCCCTATGACTTCTCAAACCGAACAAGAATTGCGTATTGACCTAGCCGCCGCTTATCGCCTGATCGACCATTTCGGCTGGAGCGAATTGATCTGGACCCACACCACGGTGCGCGTGCCGGGGCCGGAGCATCACTTTCTGATCAACCCCTACGGCTATCGCTTTGACGAAGTGACGGCGTCGAATTTGGTGAGGGTGGATTTGGACGGGAAGATCATTGGGGATTCAAATCAAGAGATTAATCCGGCGGGCTTTGTGATCCACAGTGCGATCCATATGGCACGGCATGATGTGCAGTGCGTGATGCATACGCACACGGTGGCGGGGATGGCGGTGGCGGCGCTCGAATGCGGGCTATTGCCGATCAGCATGTATGCGCTGGGCTATGTCGGGGCGGTGGCTTATCACGACTTTGAGGGGCCGAGCCTGGACCTTGAAGAGCGAGAACGCTTGGCGGCGGATTTGGGGACGAAGGACATTCTGATTCTGCGCAACCATGGCTTACTGACGTGCGGCGAGACGGTGGCGCAGGCCTTTGTGCGGATGTACCGGCTGGAACGGGCTTGCCAGGTGCAGGTGGCGGCGCAGGGGACGGGTGGGGCGTTGGTGGTGCCGCCGGGCGCGGTGCGGGAGTTGAGCCGGGAGCGGAGCGATGTGTTTCTGAAGGCCGAGGGGGAAGATGGGTACAGCAAGAATCCGAATCCGGAGTTTGCGGCGTTGAAGCGGCTGATGGACCGGAAGGATGCGGGTTATCGGGAATAAAAAGGCGCCCGGACTGTCTGGAAACCTGGAGCGAGCAGGAATCTGACAGGCCAGGCGCGGGTGCGATCGCGTCCCGAGAAGCCCGTGCCCCTTGTGGCGGCGGCGGGCGGGACGGCGATGCAAAGTCGTTAGTTTTCGCCGTTGACGGAGAGGCTTTCGGCGAAGAGGGTAGAACTGCCCCAGACGACGTTGGTGCCCCAGACGACGCTATAGCCGGAGACTGTGCTTTCGCCCCAGACGACGCTTTCACCCCAAACGATGGTGGAGCCGCTGACGAGGACGGTGTTGCCCCAGACGACGTTGGTGCCCCAGACGACATTCGAGCCCCAGACGATGGAGCGTCCGGTGGGGACGTTGGAGGTGTCGTTGTAGGTCTCCACCTTTTTGTCGGAGCGCACGCGGACGCGGGGGGACTTGGCGGATTGCGTGGCAGAGATAGTGTCGGTGCTGTTGAGGGCGGCCATGACGTCGAGGTAACCGGCGCCGACGGTGAAGATATCGGCCCGGGCGGTGTAGGAGATATTGGTGGCCGGGTCCTTCCAGGTGGTTTGGGAGGGGAAGTTTTTGGAGGCAGTCTTCATGAGGCGGGCCTTCACTTGGTCCGGGGTGAGGGAGGGGGTCTTTTGGAGGAGCAAGGCAGCGGCACCAGCCACCATGGGCGCGGCCATGCTGGTGCCGCTGAGAGTGAAGTAAGCCTCGTAGGGGATTTTTTTCGTCCAATCGCCGGTCAGCGTGTTGTTGGGGTATTGGGTTTGGAGGTAAGTGGCCCAGGGCTTGGAAGCCAGAATGTTGGCGCCGGGGGCCATGAGGTCGGGTTTGGCGTATTGGTCGATCAAGGTTGGCCCCTTGGAGGAGAAGGTGAGCAGGGCATCGTCGGACTTGTTCGCCGATTTTCTGTCATTGATGGCGCCGACGGTGATGACGAAGGGGTCGTTACCGGGGGACGAGATAGTACCGTAGCCGTTGGTCCTCATGGAGTTGTCGCGGCCATTGTTGCCGGCGGCGACGACCACGACAATGCCGGCGCGCCAGGCCCGTTCGACGGCTTGGCAGAGGGGATCTTTGGTGTAGGTTTCGCGGACTTGGCGGCCGGCGGAGATGTTCATCACCCGAATGTTGTAAGTGGAACGCAAAGCGACCGCGCGGTCGATGGCGGCGATTAAGGAGCTATCTCGCCCTTTGCCGTCTTTGTCGAGGGCGCGGAGGTTGATGATTCGGGCGGCGGGAGCGATGCCGGGGGCCGCGTCATAGGTGCCGTCGCCGGACTTTTTGGCGACGCAGCCATTGCCGGTGGCGATGGATGAGACGTGCGAACCATGGCCATAGGGGTCCCAGGAGTTGGGATCCCATGGGACAAAGTTCTCGGTGTAGACGATGCGCCCAGCGCCCTTGACACAAGTGCTGTCGAAGGTGTCTTCGTTGTCGGCAGAGACCCCAGAGTCAATGAAGGCGATGCCGATGCCGCGGCCGTCGAAGCCGCTTTTGAGGGCTTTGTCGGCGTTGACGGTAGCCGTGGAGTAGTCGATCTCATTGGTGGAAGCGGAGACCTCCCGGTCGGGGCTGATGTAGACGACATTGGGGTCGGAGGCGAGTTCGGCGGCGGCCTGGCGGGTCATGCGGGCGACGAGGGCGTTGGATAACACACCCTTCACTTTGGCGCCCTTGCGGATGGCGCGCTCCACCTGCTGTTCGGGAGCCTCACGGTATTGCACGATGACGTCGATCTCTTCGGCGGCAATGGGATCGCCTTTGGCCGGCCGGCCAATTTCGCTGGAGAGTTTGGCCAAGTCTTCGGGGGCGAAGGCACCCCAGACGGCGGATTGCTCACGGACGGGCGCCTGCTGGCCTAGGGCGAGGGTGGCGGCAAGGAGCAGGCTGAGTCCTGGCTTCAGAAGTCGAAGGATTGATGGATTGTCCATGCCCTTGCTAGGGCATGTCGGGTGCCAAAGTGTAGGTAGTTGATTTGATTTCATTTATCTGCGTGCTACGGCGGCGGGGAAGACAGTTTGTCGCAAACTCAGGGACAAGTTGTCCTGAGATGGGCAAAGTAAATCGGTGCTAAGTGCCTAGCCTACCGCGTGAGCGGTGGTTCTCGTTGGCTTCCCGGTCTGATAAATATACTGGAGTTACTAAGCCCCATTGGCCCCGTCGCTTGGGCGACCGGCGAGGCGGACGGGGGGGTCATAAAACAAACCCCC
>JBBQQS010000015.1:0-22066 GCA_038215525.1 Bryobacterales bacterium | reverse complement strand
AAGAAGGCGGTCGTTTTAGCGTTGGCGACGCGTTGAGCCAGGGCCATGGCTTCGGCGGCGGCGGTGGCTTCGTCCAGCAAGGAGGCGTTGGAGACGTCGAGCCCGGTAAGGTCGCAGATCATGGTCTGGTAGTTGAGCAAGGCTTCCAGTCGCCCTTGGCTGATTTCGGGCTGATAAGGCGTGTAGGCGGTGTACCAGGCGGGGTTTTCAAGGATATTGCGCTGAATGACGAAGGGCAGCAGGGTGCCATGGTAGCCGGTGCCGATGAGCGAAGTGAAAACCTCGTTTTTATTGGCGATTTCGCGCATGCGCGCGATGGCGGCCACTTCACTCAGCGCTTCGCCAAAGGCGAGAGGCTGCTGTTGCCGGATGCCGGCGGGAACGGTTTGGGCGATGAGGCTATCGAGGGATTCAGCGCCCACCGCCTCCAGCATCGCGTCAATATCGCGGGGTGAGGGGCCGATGTGGCGGCGGTCGAAAGTGGTCGCGGCGGTATCTGGTCGCATGTAGCGCTTTCCTCCAAAAAAGATAAGCGCCCCATCTGTCGTTGTTGCCTGAGAGTGTTATCCCGTCGGCGGATGCGCGGCCTGCGCCCAGCATCTCTCTCCAGATTTTCTCGTTCGCTAACGGTTCATTTGCCTGAGAGTTTCCGGGGCGGTTGCTCCTTCGGCGCTGTCGTGAACAGTCTCTCCCGTTTGCGTCCTCTTCATTATCGCAAACAATGCGCGCAGGACCCAAGTGGGCGCGATGATAATATGAAAGCGCCGATGATCTTTCCTAATCCTTCCAAACTTCGCTATCGGAATCTGACCATTTTGGCTTTGCTGGGTCTCGCCGGCGTGACGTTTGCCCTGCGCTATCGGGAAGCCCAAGCCGCCGACATTCCCGCATCGCTCGAACCCGGCTTTGAGCAGACGGTGAAGCCGTTCTTCAAGCAAAACTGTCTGCAATGCCACAATTCCGAGGCGGCGGTGGCCGGAGTCAAGGTAGATCAGCTCGATGCCACGCTCGACGACAAGCAGATCGCCGTGTGGGAAGGCGTCCGGCATCGCATCAGCGATGGCACCATGCCACCAAAGGGCATGAAGCCGCCGACGGCGGCCGATCGGCAAAAGGTAGTGGAGTGGATTTCGCACGCCATTGAGGTGGCAAAGCTGCGTCCGGCACCGAAGAATGGACTGGTGCGGCGCTTGACGGTGGCACAGTATCGCAATACCTTGCGGGAGTTGCTGCAGCTGGAGGATGACCTCACCGAAGCCGTACCGCCCGACGCCGTCTCGCGCGATGGGTTTGTTAATAATAAGGACACGCTGCAACTGTCGCCGCTATTGCTCGAAGGCTACTTCGAAATCGCGGAGAAAGCGCTCAGCCGGACGATCGTCGACCCGGCGCAGAAGCCGAAGATTCAGAATTTCCGCATGGACTTGGGCGAGAACGTCAACCCCGCGCCGCTGCCCGAACAATTGATTCTGGGTGCGAACAGCATGTTGATCGACAACCCGGACTTCACGGTGACGCAACTGAAACCGCGCAAACTTTTCGCCTATGAGCCCGACACGATTCGGACCAAGTATCGCTTTATTGAGGGCTATGCGGGCAACGACACGGTGCGCGGCTGGCGAGAGTACGACAGCATTTATCACTCGGTGTTCGCGTGCATGCGGGGTAGCGCGGGGTATCCCAAGGGCAACCCTTACGACGTGGTGCCGCAGGGTTTGCTGCTACGTCCGGCGATTCCGAATGAAGAGATGTTCGATGCCGACGGCACTTACGGGGCGAAGGCGAATTTCAAGATCTCGCTGCGGCAGTTGCCGGACGATGGCCGCTTCCGCGTCACCGTGATGGCGGCGAAGTATAACGATGGGCTGCTGCTCGATGCAAGCGCGAAAGTGCAGAAAGCCGAAGGCGCCATTACCGTGGACCTGAAGAAGCCGGCGCTGACGATTCCTAAAGCCGGCATCTATCAGGTGGACGTCTTCCCTGCCCCCCGTACCGCTTTGGCGCCCTTGGATTCGTCCCGGCTGAACGATGGCTTGGGCGGCTCCTGGCCGTTGGATGGGGCCGCACTAGGCAAACTGGAAGGCAACGCGAAGTTTGTAGAGTCGCCGTTTGGGAAGGCATTGTCGCTCGATGGCGAAGGCGATGCGCTGGTAATTCCGCGCGACGAAAGCGCGAATGTCGGCACCGGTGACTTTACCCTGTCAGCGTGGATCCATCCGACGGCATTGCGGCGGGCGGGCATTGTGGGCCTCGGCGCGGCGGGCAAAAGCGGCGAGCAAGGCTGGAGCCTGGAGATGCCGAACGAACGCGGCATGTTGCGGCTCGATACGGCCGGACCGGCCAATTCGCTTAACGGGACCCCGGCGGCCAATGGCAATGTCTCCTCGGCGGCCGGCATGATTAAGGTCGACACTTGGCAGCATGTGGCGGCGGTGGTACGGCGCGGCACCAAGGAGACGCGGCTCTACGTGAATGGCTATCCGGTAGCGAAGGGCAAAGTGGGCACGGCGAATCTGGACAATCCGCAGCTGAGTTTGCATTTGGGTCGGATTCCGGGTGGTGGGCGGTTTAAGGGCGAGTTGGATGAGGTGCGGCTTTATCGCCGGGCTTTGAGCGAGGGCGAAATTCAGGCATTGGTGGAGCCGGGTCGCAAGCTGGTGGCAATTCCGCCGGCGGAAAAAGCACAGGAACTGACGGTGAAGCTGGGCGAGCGTCGCTTCGCGGGTAAACTGCAGGAGGCCTTTGTGGCAGTGCGATTGCCTGCGGGTCCGGTGGCGCTGGAGGCGGAATACGCGGGCGTTACGGCACTCGATCGCGCGGTGCTGACGCCGATCCCGGCCGAAAGTGAGCTCGGCAAGCGCTTCACGGCTTTTGAGAAGCGTGTGCCGCGGGTGGGCGTCCACATGGGCTTGCGTCGCGATTGCGGCCATACGTTCGCGCCGGTGGGCACGCCGCAAACCGTAGCGAGCGAGAAGCTGACCCGGCTGGTGTTTGAGGGCGCGATTCGGAATTATCCCAGCCCGGATGTCGAGAAGGACAATGTGAATTATCTGGCCGGTATTCGCGAGATTGCCATCCGCAACGAGTACACGGATGGGCGCGATATGCCTCGGCTCGTTCTGCGGTCAGTTGAGTTTGAAGGGCCCTTCTACGAGAGCTGGCCGCCGGCGCCGCACAAGGCGATCTTTGTCGATTTCCCCAATAAACAGGACCGGCCGGCCTATGCGCGCGAGATCATTCGCCGCTTTGCGACGCGGGCTTTCCGGCGTCCGGTGACAGCGCGGGAAGAGGCGACGCTGATGTCCATCTTCCAGAAGTCGTATGCGGCAGGCGAAAAGTTTGAGCGCAGCATCAAGGATACACTGCAAGTCATTTTGACCTCGCCGCAGTTCCTGTTTCTGGTGGAAAGGAGCACGACGCCGAAGCCGGAGCCGCTGGACCCGTATGAACTCTCGTCGAAGCTTTCGTACTTCCTTTGGAACGGTCCGCCGGATCGCACGACGCTGAATCTGGCGGCGGCGGGCACGCTCAAGACGCAGATCGATACCGAAGTGGACCGCCTGATTGCCAGCCCGAACTTCTCGCGCTTCACGAAGGAGTTCGCCACGCAATGGTTGAGCCTGGACAAGTTCGCGGTGCTCGAGCCTGACCGCAAGCGCTTCCCCAAGCTGACGCGCGACATGCGGACCCATCTAAAGCAGGAGCCGGTGCAGTTTGTGGAGTATCTGATCCGCAATAACCTGCCGGTGCGGAATCTGATCGATTCGGACTTTATTGTGGCGGACGAAGCGGTAGCGAACTATTACGACTTAGGCGATCGCGTGGAAAGCGGCTTCCAGTTCGTGCCGGTAGTGCATCGGCGCAAGGAGTTAGGCGGCGTGCTGACCCAGGCGGCTTTAATGGCCGGCTTGTCGGACGGCCGTGAGTCGAATCCGGTGAAGCGCGGCGCGTGGCTGGCGCGCAAGATCATTTCCGAGCCGCCCGCCGATCCGCCACCGAATGTGCCGGCGCTCAAAGAAGACGGTGGGACGCTGACGTTGCGGCAGCGCATTGAGGCGCATCGCAATCAGCCGGGCTGCCAGCAATGCCACGCCAAGATCGATCCTTGGGGCGTGGCGCTGGAAGAGTTCGACGCGGGCGGGCGCCTGAAGAAGGAGCCTACCGACGCGCGGTCCACGTTGCCGGATAAGACGGAGATTTCGGGCGTGCTCGACCTCAAGCGCTATCTCGGCGACGACCGGATTGATCAGGTGGCCTACAGCGCGCTCAAGAACCTGGCCACTTACGCCAGCGGACGCAACCTGACCTACAGTGAGCAGGTTTTCTTGAAACAGGACGCGCTGAAACTGCGCGCCGGTGGCTACCGGATGAAAGATATGGTCCGGTACGTAGTGCATAGCAAAGCCTTTCAGGAAAAATAGTAGAATAATGATACGGAGTTTACCTGCATGAGCACCTCTACCCGACTCGACCGCCGCGCATTCATCACCGGGATGGGGGGTGTTGCCTTGGCCTTGCCCGTTCTGGACGCCATGGGCGCCGAAATCACCGAGCAGGCGCCGCGCCGCTTCTGCGCGATCTACACCGCGAACGGCATGTCCTTGCCCCGGGCGGAGCACTTGATTGAAGAGTGGCACTGGATCCCGACTGCCAAAACGGCGGAAGGCGAATTTGTTTTCGGCAAATCCACCGAGCCGTTGCAGCCTTTCCGGAAGCAACTCAGCTTCATGGGCGGCATGCACCATCCCAGCGGGCCGAAGGCCGATCCGCATCTCTGCTCCGATATGTGGCTGACGGGTGCGCCGTTGCACAACCCGAAGCCGGGCACGTTCAACTCGGTCGGCCTCGATCAGATGATCGCCCAGCACACGAAGCAGCATTGCCGGCAACCCTCCCTGGTGCTCTCGATCGACGCCGGCACGGGCTTCCTGTCGCGCACCGGCACCATCGCTTACAACCTCGAAGGCCGCCCGATTCCCGCTGAAAGCAGCCCGCGCCGCATCTTCGACCGCCTCTTCAAGGGCGACCGGACCTCGGTGAAAAGCGAGCACGAAAACCTCCAGCGCCGCATCAAACTAGTGGACGCGGTGGTGGCCAGCGCCAAGAACCTCGACACTCAGTTGGGCAAGAACGACCGCGAGCGGATGGACCAATATCTCACTTCGCTCAACGAAGTAGAGTCCCGCCTGATTGCTTCCGAAAAGTGGATCGACATTCCGCTGAAGAAGCAGGACTACTCGCACCTGAACCTGGACGCCACACCTGAAGGCGAGCCGGGCGAATACTACCGCAACATGTTCGACCTGATCGCGCTGGCCTTTGACGCGGACATTACCCGCTCGGTGGCCTTCATGCTCAACCGCGAAGACGGCATGGGCATCAGCGACACGTTCCCGCTGAAACTGGGCCTGTCGAAGACGCACCACAACCTGTCGCATGCGACCGACAAGGAAGGTCAACTGCAGTTCGCCAAGTACGATCGTTTCTTAAGCGAGCAGTTGGCGCACTTCTTCACGCGGCTGAACGGCTACCAGGACCGCAACGGCAGCGTGCTCGACAACACCATCGTGATGTACGGCAGCGGTGCCAGCACCACCCACACGTCGCGCAACTTGCCGACGTTGCTGGTGGGCGGCGCGAACATGGGCCTGAAGCACGGGCAGTATTGGCGCAACGGCGAGAGCCGCATGTCGAACCTCTACCTGAGCATCCTGCGGTCGATGGGCATTGAGCAGGAAGCGTTCGCCGACAGCACCTCCACGCTCACCAGCCCGGTCTTCACTCGCGCTTAGCACTGCGTAGCGTGGCCTGCGCCGCGTAAAGCACCACCGCCATCACCAGCCAACGCAAGGCTTCCAGCGGCAATGTTTTGACGATGAACGCGGCGATCGGCACGCCCACCAAGCCGCCGAGCGTCAAGCCGATGGCCACTTGCGGCGCATAGCTACCGCGCAGGACGAAACGCGAACTCGCGGCCGGCATCAGGAAGGCTCCGGAACCCATCATGATGGGGAACGCGGCAGCCGGATTCATGCCCATCAGGCTCACCAAGGTCATGCAGGGGGCGTAGAAGCCGATACCCAGCGTGCTGATAGCCGCGATCGACGCGTTGATGGCGACGGCGGCGGCGAGTTTGCCTCCCGTCAGCCCCAGGGCTTCGCCACCGGCGGGAAACAGCGCCAACTGCCGCATCAGCATGGCGACAAAGGCGGCCAAAAGCGCGCAGCCCACGCCGATCCGCACCTGCCGCAAAGGCAACCCGGCCACCCAACCGGCGCCGAACCAGGCCCCGAGCGTCGCGCCCGCGATCATCGACACCAGCGTCACCGGCTCCACCTCGATCACCGCCAAATACAGGAAAGCCTGCAGGATGACGGGGATCGTGTGGCCCGCATTGAGCGTGCCGGGAATCAGGGCGTCGGGCACCATACGCGTGAACTGGAAGACGGCCGTGGTAGTCGCGAAGGAGCCGATGCCGAGGGTGTCGAAGAAATTGGTGACGGCGCCGGTGGCAAATTGCGCGGCGGTCGGCCGCTGGAGTTGGCCGCGCTGGAGAAGCGCCCGCAGCCAAATGCCCGCATAAATCAGCGTGCTGAGGCCGAGCGCGATCAAGGTGAGCGACTTGAGCATTCCCGCAATTGTTACACGGGTCCAGGTTAAAATAGCCAGACCATGCAGATTACAGGCATCAGCGTCTATCGAGTCGAACTGCCGCTCCACGAGGGCAGCTACAAATGGTCCGGCGGCAACTCGGTGGAGGTCTTCGATTCGACCACGGTCGCCGTGCATACCGACACGGGGCTCGTGGGTTATGGCGAGGTTTGCCCGCTGGGCCCGGCCTACTTGCCCGCCTACGCGAACGGTGCGCGCACGGGCATTGCCGAGTTGGCCCCAGGCCTGATGGGGCTCGATCCCAGGGAACTGGGCAACGTGAACCGGCGCATGGACCAGTCGATGCGCGGGCACCCCTACGTGAAGTCGGCCATCGACATGGCCTGCTGGGACCTGCTGGGGAAAGCCACCGGCCAGTCCGTGGTCACCCTTCTGGGCGGCCGCGTCGGCAAAGACTTCGCGCTCTACCGCGCCATCAGCCAGGACACGCCGGAGCGCATGGCAGCCAAAGTCACCGACTACCGCGCCGAAGGCTACACGAAGTTCCAACTCAAGGTGGGCGCCGATCCCGATACGGATATTGAGCGCATCCACGCCGTCGCCGCCAAGCTCACCCGCGGCGATGTGCTGGTGGCGGATGCGAACACCGGATGGCGGCAACATGAGGCGGTGCGCGTCGCGCAAGCCGTCAAGGACGTCAACGTGTACCTGGAGCAGCCGTGCTTCAGCTACGAAGAGTGCCTGGCCGTGCGACGCCACACGGACCGTCCCTTTATCCTCGACGAGGTGATCGACGACCTGAGCATGGTGCTGCGCGGCGTGGCGGACCAGGCCATGGACGTCATCAATCTCAAAATCTCGAAGGTCGGCGGCCTCACCAAGGCGCGGCAGATTCGTGACCTGTGCGTGTCCCTCGGGATCGCCATGACGATTGAAGACACCTGGGGCGGAGACATCATCACGGCCGCCATCGCGCACTTGGCGCACAGCACCCCGACGGAACTACTCTTCTCCGCCACGGACTTCAACAGCTACGTCACCGTCAGCATCGCGGAAGGCGCACCCCAGCGCCAGCACGGACGGCTCGCGGCGTCGACAGAGCCCGGGTTAGGGATTGTGCCGCGCACTTCCGTTTTGGGTGCCCCGGTGTTTACCATCGCCTAGCGTTCTGGCCGTATGGTTTTGTTTTAAGCCCCCAACCCCGCCGCCGCCATCAACTGCTGCAATCCAGCCGCCCCGCTCGCGCCGCGCTGCTCTTTGATGACTTTGCCCGCGCGATCCAGCACCACATAGTGCGGCAAGCCATCGCCGCGAAACACAGCCGCGAGGTTCGTGTCCGCCATCAGCACGATGTGCCCCTTGCGCGGACTCTTCTCCAAATACTGCTGCACCTTCTTCTTGCTCTCGCCCGAGTTGACGGCGATCACCACCAAGCCTGAGCCGCCGAACTCGTCGATCACCTCGTCCACCGCCGGCTGGTCACTCCGGCAGTAGCCGCACCAGGTGGCCCAAATCTGTACCAGCACCACCTTGCCCTTCAGCGAGTCGTTGTCAAAGGTGGCACCCTCTATCGACTTCGCCCGAAAGCGCGGGGCGTCCACGGAAGTGTTCGGAAACGGCAGGGCGACGCCCGCCGCGCTGAGCATAAGAAGCGTTCGGCGCTGGAGACTCATGCCCTAATTTTAAGCCAAAAGCTTCACCACCTCCATACTCGACGTCTTGGCGGTGTCGAGCTCAATGCCAAAGCCAGGTTTATCGGTAAGCGCTACCTTGCCATCCACCACCACCGGCGGGTTTTTCTCGAAGTGATAGTAACTCTGCATCTTCAGGATCAGATATTCGTTGAGCGGGCAAGTCATCGGCGACTGTGCGGCCGACACATGCACCGCCGCGTGCAGACTATGGCCGTGGGGGATGAGTTGGGCGTCGAAGGCCGAGCACAAGGTGGCGATCTTCACCAGCTCCGAGACGCCGCCGCACCATTCGGGGTCGGCTTGGACGACGGTGATGGCTTCGGCGCGCAGGAAGCGCTGCACCTCCCAACGGCCATAGAAGTGCTCGCCGGTGGCGACGGGGATGGACGTCGCGCGGCGCAGGGCGGCGAAGCTTTCCATCTTCTCGACGTGGAAGGGCTCTTCAATCCAGCGTGGGGCGAAAGGCTCAACGCGCTTGGCCCAACTGATGGTGTAGGCGAGGTCCCAACCCATGAAGGCGTCGAACATCAGGTCGACGTCGGGGCCGACAGCCTCGCGCAAGATGCGGACCAAGCCCACGTTCTTGTCGAGCCCCGCCGAGCCATCGCCGGGGCCATAGGCGAGGAACCACTTCTGATGCCGGAAGCCTTGGGCCTTTAGGGCACGAGCGCGGTCGAAGATCACCTTCTCGCTCTCCACCGAATAGCCGAGCGTGCTGCCGTAGACGGTGGCGGCGGCGCGGGTGGGTCCGCCCAGCAGGCGATAGACGGGGGCGTTGTAGTAGCGCCCACGCAGATCCCAGAGGGCACAGTCGACGGCGGAGATCGCCATCATGAAGTGGCTCGACCGGGAATGACGATTCGACCGATGCATCTGATCCCACAACGCTTCGACGGCCAGTGGGTCTTTGCCGCGCAAGAAGCCCGCCAACTGGCCTTCCACGACAATGGCCGCTTCCTTGTCGATCGGCCCATAGAGGCCTTGGATGCCCTCGGCAGTGGTGATGCGCAGGTAAAGCGCGCTGATCTTCGCGGAAGCGGAACTCGCCGTGCCGTCGTGGTATTCCTTGGGCCGGAGCGCGTCGTAGACATGCAGCGGATTCACCTGATGCTGATTGTTAACACCACGCTCGGCGGGCCGGGTGCCTTCCAGTTGCAGGAACTCCACCTTGTCGATCTTGAGCTTCTGCGGCCGTTCCTGGCCCCAAACGAAGGGCGCGAAGGCGGCGGAGCCCAGCAAATGTCGGCGTTTCATGGTACTTATTATACTGGGCCTGTTAAACTCCAAGTGAGGGGTGCCCATGATTTCGATCGTTATTCCCATTCACAACGAAGAACCATCGATTCTTCCGCTCTACGATGGCCTCACCAAAGTGATGGAACAACTCGCCCGCCCCTACGAGTTGATCTTCGTCGACGATGCCTCCAGCGACCGTTCCTTCGACCTTTTAGCTAACCTCGCCGAGACCGACGGCCACCTGAAAGTGATCCGCCTGCGCCGGAACTTTGGCCAAACCGCCGCCCTTTCCGCCGGCTTCGACGAAGCGCAAGGCAGTATCCTGATCTCGATGGACGGCGACCTGCAGCACGATCCCGCCGACATCCCCAACCTGCTGGCCAAGCTCGAAGAGGGCTACGACATTGCTAGCGGCTGGCGTAAGGATCGCGTCGACAACGCCGTCACCCGCCGCTTCCCTTCCCGCATCGCCAATTGGCTGATGTCGAAGGCTTCGGGCGTCGACCTGCACGACTTCGGTACGACGTTTAAGGCCTACCGCGCCGAGATCATCCGCGACATCAACCTCTACGGCGAGTTGCACCGCTTCATCCCCGCTCTGGCCAGCTTCTACGGCGCGCGGATTATTGAAGTGCCGATCCGCAATATCACGCGGCCGGCGGGCGTGTCGCACTACGGTTTAGGCCGCACCTTCCGCGTGCTGTTCGACATCCTCACCATCCGCTTCCTGCTGAAGTACTTCACGCGACCGATGCACTTCTTCGGCATGATCGGCCTGGTGGGCACGCTTCTGGGCGGAGCGATCATGGCCTATTTGACGGTCTTCAAACTAATGGGCGGCCACTTGGTGGCGGAGCACGGCCCGCTGATGATCGCGGGCGCCCTGCTGCTGCTGGGCGGACTGATGATGTTCTCTACAGGCATTCTAGGCGAGATGATGATGCGGACTTACTTCGAAAGCCAGGGCCGCCGCATTTACGCCGTGCGCGAGATCCGGCAGAAGAAGGGCGCGCAGTTAGCGGGCGGGTCGGCGCGTTAGCGCTGGGGTCGCTCCACGACGGTTGGGGGATATCGTGACACCGTTGTCTCCCCCGAAGTCCCTCGCTCGAAATCGCACGAATGCCCGGCACCGAAAGGGTGAGACTGTCTCCTCCTTGCCGCGTGGAGAACCAGAATTGCACCAGTTGCTCCGGCTGCGGGTACGGCAGTGGCTCGAGCAACACAGCACTGGTTAAAGAGAAGATGGCCGAGTTGGCGCCGATGGAGAGCGCGAGCGTGATGCCTTCAGATATATCAGAGAACGAGTAGTCGCACAGGGAACCGCGAGTCGGTGCGGCGAAGGCGGTCGTCCTGGCTGCCGTTACGGGGGGCGGTTACCGTCCTGGTTTACCTTCAGCGCTCAGTGTCCATCCGCTGGCGCAGGATCTCGTTGATCCGGCTTAAATGTCCGTCGCCTTTCGACTTCAGCCAAGCCAGCACTTCGTTATCAATACGAAGCGAGATCTGCGTCTTCAGGGGCCGGTAGTATTTTCCAATGGACGCGCCCGCCCAGTAGCTTAGGGGCAACTGCGGAGCTTCGGCGTCTTTGTCCAGCGTGCGGTCGCGCTTGCGGTACGCACGTTTTGTCGCTTGGCTAATCTTGAGTTGCTTAACGGAACTGGTCGTTGTAGATGCTTTCTTCATAGTCAACTGCCTTTCGCGCCGAAATAAAACGGATCACGTCCGCGCCGGGCTCAACAAACACAACCAGCAGCAGCATCAGATTCCGGGTCATGCCAATGATCTGGAATCGCTGCTCGCCTGTGTCTTCCATATAGTAGTTCTCGCCTACCAAATGGTTAGGGTCATCGAAAATCTGCGCTGCGGTTGTGAACGAGACCCGATGGAGCTTTTGGTTCTTCCTGGCCTTGGCCGGATCCCAGGTGAATCTCATTTCTGTATCACAGTATCGTATACTCGCAGGACTGACGCAAGGAACCCGTGTTCCCAGCAAGAACGCTGCATGATTTGCGAAACGTCGATGCTGGGTACAGGGGTGCTCATTGCCGAGGGCAAGGCGAATGGCCAGACCCGCGCTTTAGGAGCCGTTACTAGCCGAGTCTAAAACCGCCCGGTGAAGAGGTCGGCAGGCCATTCCGTGGCCAATTCAGGAATCTCAGCGGGTGTCAAGATCTTGGGAGTCTGCTCCCAAACGGCCACGGACTCGCCGATCCGTTGGTGATGCACCAAAGCTCGATTGACGCCAATCTCGATACGCTGCTGGGCGGCGCGATCATGGCCTACCTGAAGGTCTTCAACGTCGACGGATTTAGGCTGTGCGCAAGATCCGGTAGGCGAAGGGCGCTCGGTTCGGCGGGCTAGCGCTGAGATTTGGGCAGATCGCGGGGGCCGTAGAAGAGGTCCGCGGGCCATTCGGTAGGAAGCTCCGGGATTTCTTCCGCCGGAATGAGAGCGTCGACTCGAATGCAAAACTCGCCCGGTCGGTTGCCAACTCGTCGCCGGCGCCAAGGTCGACTTCCCTGCCCCGTTGGGACCGGCCATGATAACAATTACTGGTTGCATACCTATCCCATGATCTTAGCGATCAACACGCCCGCCCCGCTTTTCCGCCAATTTGATATATTAAGGTCAGCATGAAACGCTTGGCGACTTGGCTAATCTTCCTCTCGGCAGGCGCCATTAGTGCGGCTCCCCTGCCCGAACAGGCCACGCTCAATAAGTACTGCGTCGGCTGCCATAACGCCAAGACGAGGACCTCCGGCCTTGAGCTCGACACGCTTACCAAGGAAGGCGTCGCCCAACATCCGGAAGCCTGGGAGAAAGTCGTCCGCCGGATGCGCGCCCGCTACATGCCGCCCGCTGGACTTCCCCGCCCCGATGAGCAGACTTACAATGCCGTCGTCACGTCGCTCGAATCGCAGCTTGACCGTGCCGCCGCCGCTAAGCCCAATCCTGGCCGGCCCGAGTCCTTCCGCCGCTTGAACCGCACCGAGTATAAGAACTCCATCCGCGATCTGCTCGACCTTGACGTCGATGTCTCCTCGCTCCTGCCTTCCGACGAAGTGAGCCATGGCTTCGACAACGTCAGCGTCGGTGACCTCTCGCCCACCCTGCTCGAGCGTTACCTGTCGGCGGCCCGCAAGATCAGCCGTCTCGCCGTTGGTGTTCCGGCCCGGTCCCCCGGTGGCGTCACCGTCAACTTGCCGCCGGATCTGACGCAGGAAGAACACTTCAACGACCTTCCGCTCGGCACCCGCGGCGGCATGGTGCTGCAACACACTTTCCCGCTCGACGCCCAATACGAAATCCAACTCCGCCTCGCGCGAGACCGCAACGAGATGGTGGAAGGCCTTACCGGACCCCACCAGATCGAGTTGATGGTCGACGGCGAAAGGGTGAAGCTCTTCACCGTCAATCGCCCGCCCAAGGGCAGCGACTACTCCGTCGTCGACCGCGACCTGAACGTGAAGCTCTTCGTCAAAGCCGGGCCGCACTCCATCGGCGTGGCCTTCCCGAAACAGCCTTCCATGTTGCTCGAGACCGAACGCCAGCCCTATCAAGCCCACTTCAATATGGACCGTCATCCCCGCATTCGGCCCGCGGTTTACTCGGTGTCCGTAAATGGCCCCTATGATGTGAAAGGCCCCGGCGAGACGCCCAGCCGCCGCCGCATCTTCGCTTGCCACCCCACCGCGGCCGCCGAAGAAGAGGCTTGCGTCAAGAAGATCCTGAACCCGCTGATGCGCCGCGCTTATCGTCGCCCGGTTACCGCAACTGACCTCGCCATGCCCCTCAAGTTCTACCGCGAAGCGCGCCCCAAAGAAGGCTTCGAAGCCGGCGTGGAGATGGCTGTGCGCTCGATTTTAGTCAGCCCCGAGTTTCTCTTCCGCGTGGAGCAGGACCCCGCCGGTGTCGCGCCGAAGTCCGCCTACAAACTTCCCGACCTCGAACTTGCCACGCGCCTGTCGTTCTTCCTCTGGAGCAGCATTCCCGACGACGAGTTACTCGACCTGGCCGTGGCCGGTAAGTTGTCGCAACCGGCGGTACTCGAGAAACAAGCCCGCCGCCTGCTGGCCGACCCGCGCGCCAAGGTGCTGGCCACCAATTTCGCCGAGCAGTGGCTTTACTTACGTAACTTAAATTCCATCACCCCGGACATGCGCGCCTTTCCGGACTTCGACGATAACCTCCGCCAATCCTTCCGGCAGGAAACCGAGTTATTCTTCGAAAGCATCATGCGGGAAGATCGCAGCGTGCTCGACTTACTCCGCGCTAATTACAGCTTCGTCAACGAACGCTTAGCCAAACATTATGGTTTGCCGAATATCTACGGCAGCCGTTTCCGCCGGGTGACTTTCGATCCGACCGTGATGCGCGGCGGCCTGCTGCGGCAAGGCGCGGTACTTACTGTAACGTCTTATGCCACCCGCACCTCGCCCGTGATTCGGGGTAAGTGGATTCTCGAGAACTTACTCGGAGTAACTCCCCCGCCCCCGCCCGCCGCGGTGCCGGCGTTGAAGGAAAAGCATGACAACGGCCAACCGCTCACCATGCGGCAGCGCTTAGCCCAGCATCGCGATAACCCGGCGTGTTCCAGTTGCCACAAGCTAATGGACCCCGTGGGATTCTCGCTCGAGAATTTCGACGCCGTCGGACGTTGGCGCACCATCGACGCCGCCACGGCCATCGACGCCGCCGGAGGCCTGCCCGACGGCAGTAAGTTCGACGGTGTGCGGGGCCTGGAAAAAGCGATCCTGGCTCGCCCGGAAATCTTCGCCGGCGCATTTACCGAGAAGTTACTCACTTACGCTCTGGGCCGCGGCGTCGAAACCAGCGACGCGCCGGCCGTCCGCCAGATTGTCCGGGAATCCCAAGCGCAGGATTACCGGTTCTCGTCATTCGTCTTGCGCATCGTCAACAGCACCCCGTTTCAGATGAGGAGATCGCTATGATCACGAAGAAAGCCCTTCCCCGCCGCAGTGTGTTGCGCGGTATGGGATCCATCCTGGCCTTGCCGCTGCTGGACGCGATGGTGCCGGCGATGACCGCGCTGGCGGCCACGCCCGGAGCCCCGGTGCGCCGCTTGGGCTACGTCTACGTGCCAATGGGCGCCCACATCCCTCACTGGACGCCCCCGGGAACTGACCTCACCAAGCTCTCGCCCATCCTGAGTTCGCTCGCCCCGGTGGTGGACCACGTCAGCGTGCTCACCAACATGGAGCTGCGCAACGCCTACCCCGGCACCCACGCCACCTCAAACGCCGCATTCTTGAGCGCCGCCACCTCCAAGTGGACCGAAAGCAGCGACTACTACCTCGCCACCACCGCCGACCAAGTGGCAGCCCAGCAGATCGGCCAAGCCACCCGCCTGCCCTCGCTCGAGCTCGCCATGGACCTGCTCACCACCGTCGGCCAGTGCGACAACGGCTACGCCTGCGTCTACCAGAACAACCTCTCCTGGTCCTCGCCGACGACGCCGCTGCCCGCCGAAGCCCACCCCCGCGTGGCCTTCGAGCGCCTCTTCGGCGACGGCGGATCGGCTCAGGATCGCCGCGCCGACCTGAAGCAGGACGCGAGCCTGCTCGACTTCATGAAAGAGGACATCGGGCGACTCCAACGCAAATTGGGCCCCGGCGATCGCAGCCGCGTCAGCCAATACCTCGACACCGTCCGCGAAGTGGAGCGCCGCATCCAGAAGGCCGAGGCCGCCACCGAGGGCTCGCGGTTGCCCGACCTCGACCGCCCCGTCGGCGTCCCCGCTTCTTACCGCGAACACGCCCGCCTGATGTTCGACCTCCAGGTGCTCGCCCTGCAAGGCGACGTCACCCGCGTGATCACCTTCCAGTTGGCCCGCGAAACCAGTACCCGCACCTACCCCGAAATCGGCGTCTCCGATCCGCACCACCCGCTCACCCACAACGGCGGCAACCAGGAGAAGCTCGCGCAGGTGGCCAAGATCAACGCCTTCCACGTAAGCCTGTTCGCTGAGTTCCTGCAGAAGTTGAAAGCCACGCCCGACGGCAACGGTAGTTTGCTCGATCACTCGGTTTACCTCTACGGCAGCGGCATGGGCAACCCCGACGTGCATGATCACGTGAATCTGCCGATCCTGGTGGCGGGCAGCATCAAGGGCGGGCGGCACATCCGCTACGATAAGCCTACGCCGCTCGCCAACCTGCACCTCACCTTGCTCGACAAAGTGGGCGTGAAGATCGACCGCTTCGCCGACAGCCAGGGCAAGATCAAAGAGATCCTGGAACCGGTGACGCTGTGAGATTCCTCGCGGCCCTTTGCGCTCTACCGCTCCTGGCCGGCGACCTCCGCTTAGCCGATGCCGCCAAGCAGCAGAATCGCGCCGTGCTGGAGCAGTTGCTCAAGCAAAAGGCTGACCCCAGCGCCGCCCAGGCCGATGGCACCACGGCGCTCCACTGGGCCGCTAACTACGACGACCTCGACGCCGTGAAGCTCTTGCTACGGTCCGGTGCCAACGTCCGCGCCGCGAATCGCTATGGCGTTACGCCCCTCTCGCTCGCCTGCACCAATGGCAGTGGACCCATGGTAAAGCTGCTGCTCGACGCGGGCGCCGACGCCAACACGACCCTGCCCGGCGGCGAGACCGCCCTGATGACCGCCGCCCGCACCGGCCAGCTCGAGCCCGTTGAAGCGCTGATCGCGCGCGGCGCCAACGTTAACGCCAAGGTGCAAGCCAAGGACGGGCAGGAAGGGCAAACCGCCCTGATGTGGGCCGCCGCCGAGGGCCACGTCGCGGTCGTCGAAGCTCTGCTGGCGAAAAAAGCCGAATGGAACACGCGCCTCGATTCCGGGTTCACGCCGTTTCTCTTTGCCGCTCGCGAAGGACGCATCGGGGTGGTCCGCACCCTGCTCAAAGCCGGCGCCAACATTAACGAAACCATCGAGATCAAGCCCACGCCCGCCCCTCGCCCCGGCCGCTATCCGCGTAACGGCGTCAGCGCGCTGGTGCTTGCCGCCACTAACGCCCATTATGAGCTCGCGGCCGTCCTGCTTGACGCCGGGGCCGACCCCAATGCCGCCGAAGCCGGCTACACCGCTCTGCACGCCATCACTCCAGTCCGCCGACCGGGCCTCGGCGATAACGACCCCGCCGCCGACGGCTCCGGCAATCTTTCGAGCCTGGACTTTGTCCGAAAAATGGCACAGAAAGGCGCCAATCTGAACTTCAAGATGACCAAGCGCGTTAACTTCGCGCTGACTGCCATCAACACTCTCGGGGCGACGCCGTTTTTCCTCGCGGCCCGCGGTGGTGACGCCGAACTGATGCGCCTGCTGGCCTCCTTGGGCGCCGACCCTAAGCTCACGAATGACGAAGGCACTACGCCGCTGATCGCCGCCGCCGGCCTGGGTACGCGGTCTCCTGGCGAAGACTCCGGCACCGAGCCCGAAGTAATGGAAGCCGTCCAAGTGGCGCTCGAACTGGGTAACGACATCAACGCCGCTAATCTCAACGGGGAAACCCCCATGCACGGTGCTGCTTACAAGAACTATCCGCTGGTCGTCGAACTGCTGGCCGCCAAAGGCGCCAGGATCGACCTCTGGAACCAGAAAAACAAGTTCGGCTGGACCCCGCTCTTGATCGCCCAGGGCTATCGCTTTGGCAACTTCAAGCCCTCGCCCACCACCGTGGCGGCCATCGAAAAGGTGATGCTCGCGGCTGGTGTTATGCCCCCGCCGCCCCCCCGGGTCGGCGCCGCCAAGAACAGCGAATACAAGTAGGCTATTTCTTGCCGCGAACCTTGCCCGCTTCGAGCCGCAGTACGGTAGCGGCCGCGCTTAGCCGCACCTTGTCCTTCTTATCGGAAAGCAAAGGCGTTAGCTTCGGTAAGGCGGCCGTCAGCCTCTTGGTCGCCGTCAAATGCACGCCCGCCGCCCGCACTGACCAGTCTTCGTCCGAGTAAGACGCTGCCAGCATCTCATCGCAAGCTTTGCTCTTCTCCTCGCATACCAGCAGCAAACTCACCGCCCGCGCACTAAACTCCACATCCGTCAGCATGCCCACCAGCGCGCCGTAGCCCGCCCCAATCCCCGGGACCGGCACAAAGACAATCCCCCGCTGGACGGTGAACAGGAGGGCGCTCCTGGGCGTCTTCAAGCGGCGCAGGCTGTTCATCATCTCCTTCTTGAAGAAGCCGCTCGTTGCCTTCATCTCCTCTTCGAATACCGCCTGCAGAGCCTCTCGCCCCTGCACCGTCTTCATGCTGTAAAGAGCCTTCGCCGCAGCGAACGCCACTTCGGGCACCTCATCGCCCAAGCGGGCCGTCAAGTCGTTCAACCGCGCCTTGTCGTTCCACTCCCCCAAGGTGTCCACCGCCGCCACCCGCACCTGGTAGTCTTTGTCGTTCAGCAACTCCGCCATCCAACCGGCAGCCGTGTCCCTGGCCGGCAAGAGGCTCATCGCCACGGCCGTCTCCCGCCGCAGGTCACCCTCCTTGGCCTTCGCCCCTTCGGCCAACACTTGGCGGGCCAAGTCGATGTTCTGGGCCGGAAGGGCTACCACGATCAGAAGGGATAGAAGCAGTCTCATCACTCCATCATTGCGCTAACGGCGGCGGGAAAAACCGATGGCCAGCAGCGCCGCCCCACAAAGAAGCCAAGTGGCCGGCTCGGGGGTCGCCGTCTCCACGGCGGATCCCGTCAAGCCGAACTGCAGTTGCGACCGGTTGGCGCCATTCGTTGTAAAGGCGGCCAGCCCCACAAAACGGACCTGGCCTGAAACCAGCCATGCCCCACCCGCATTAGTGGAATGAAAGACGACCGGGTCCACGTTGGTCGTCATCGCAGCCGCGGAACCGGTTTGGTTCGCGTTGTAAGCCGTCGCCGCGAAAGGAGTCAGCACCGTGAGTCCGCTTCCCAAGGCCAGGTTCCGCAGCCCGACTTCCGTGTAAGGCTTGGTGTTGCCACTTTGGTTCCCGGTCGCCCGCAGATAACTATTCAAGGTCCAGGTGGCCCCGCTGGCCGGCGGTAGTGCCGAGGCAAAACTTGTGCTGATGAAGCTGCTTCCCAATGCCGCCGAACCGTCGTAGAGCCGTGTGAATCCCCTCACTCCATCGAAGCCGGCTTCGAGGTAATGCCAGCCGCCGTTGTTATAGTAATTGCTCGCAAACCCCGGACCAAATGCGTTGAGGGTCGGCTGGGAGGTATCCCCCGGATTCGAGCCCGTCGTCATTTCCCAATCGCCAGCGCCCGAGATACCCGCCCGGATCAGCGTGCCAAAGGTGAAATCCGCCGCCGGCAACATCGTTGCCAGTACCAAACCGAGGGTGTACCTGAGGATTATCATTATCCGTACTTTACGGCCAGTAGTGCCCTCATGTGAATGCCCCAAAGGTTCTAAGGCCCTTCGCCGCTAAACCGGCATCTTCAACAAACGAATACCGTTTTCCCAAGTCACCTTGCGAAATATTTTTTCCGGGGCCAGTGCTTTCAACAGTCCCAGCGTATCGCGTCCCGTACATTTGCCCTTCAGCCGCGGGAGTAACGGCGTCCCGCCCGCCCCGTGGCCGTCATAACAACTGCAATCGCAGCCGAACATCAATTTGTTTTGATGTCGGGCGATAAAGCCGCGGGCAAAGTCCATGTCGCGGCTCAGCGCATTGTTGCAGGAGTTGGCCGACATATCGCCATAGAGGTTAGGGAAGTCGGCCAATATGCGGTCGCTCAATCCGCCGGGCTTCACCTTGCCTTCCGGATAGCTGGTATCCAGGGGCACGTCAGCACTGATGTTGGCCCAGAAAAAATCGGCATGCGCGATGAAGGTCGTTTTCTGGTGCGCCTTCAGCATCTTGTCGAAGTCGCGCAAACCGGGGTTGAAGCTGCCCTTCACTTCCTGAAAGTGCATCAGAATGGGGACGTTGAGTTCGGCGCAGAGGTCGTAGACCTTCCGCATCTCTCTCGAGTCGACAGCCAGGTTGTGCTTCATTTCACCGACGCCGCGCGCCCCGCCTTCGGTGACCGCCTTGCGCAAGCGCTCCATCCCATCGGGCTGCGACGGGTCAGTCGCCGCGAACCAGATGAAACTCTTCGGCTGCTTCGCGATCTCCTCCTTGGCCCTATCCTGCATACGCAGGTCAGTCAGCAGGACGGCCTTGGTACATCCGGAGCCCACTAAGTGCTCCTGCGATGAATGCGCATCGCGCCGGGGGTGCAAGTGAATATCGAGCACCGGCCCGCCCCATTCGTACTTAGTCTGGCTGGAGGCCGTAGCCGCCAGCGATGCACTTAGAAAGAGTCGGCGATTCATAACCCTAATACATATACAACAATTCCGCCTTGGCTTTGCCCCTCGCCGATCTTCAGCATCAACGGACGGGCGCCGGTGGCGAGCCCGATGGGCACCCGGGCATTGATCTGCATCACGCTTACGGTACCGGACGCCTGACCCTGGAAGAGAATCTCAGCGATGGTGCCCCCAATCCGAAGCGACGCTTCCGCCACGGGCACGGGAAAGCCATCGCGGGGCACACTGCCGGTCAGGCTTGAGGGAGAGGTGGCGCCCTGTCCGGTCGCGTACAGGACGATCACTTCGCCGGCGCGGGCCGGATTTGCGGCCGAGTTTACCGAACCATCCTGGTTCCAGGCGCCGGCATAGATCGCGGGGCGAGTGGTGGCTACGGGCACGGTGACGGTGCGGCTCGCCTGGCCATTCACTGTCACCACCAGCCGGGCTTCGGTGGCGCCCGCCACTTCGTAAGGCACCTGCACGTTCAATTGGTCAGCCCGCAGATAGGTAAGGGGCGCTGGGAAGCCGTTGACGGTGACGTTGACGCCTGCCCCGATCACCGGGAGCCGGCCCCCTTCGAGGCCGACCGCAACGCCGTCCGCCGGCCCCAGTCCACTGCCAAAGAGGGAGACCAACTGCCTTGGCGCCACCGGCGCAGGTGCACCGCTGAAGACGCTGCCGATCCCTTCCGCGCTTACTTGCGGGCCGCCAGCCACCGCCGCACCCAAGGCCCACAGTTCGTTGCTGAGCCCGCCTGAATTGGTACTGCCACCGAAAAAGAAAGCGGTCTGACGGTCGGCCGCGAAGGCGGACTCGTGGCGCACCCGTGCTTCCGGCGATGGCCCCTGAAGCCGCGCGCCTGGCCACCGAACAGAACGAGCCGGTTGCGCTGGGCGTCCCACACCAGGGTATGGCCCAAGCCATTCCCCGTGGGAGGCACGGTACCTACTGTTTCAAAGTTCAACACTTTTATGGAAACCCAATCCGCCATAGGACTGTAAACAGATTGTCATCTAGAAAACAGTACCGAATTAGAAGATCTCTTGCCTAATCAACAAATTTACGGCTTCAAATCGGGTGGTTTTCCGTATACTGGATTCGACCACCAAGCGTGCAAACCTAACATGACACCCATCAAAACGGCACGGAAGCAAGGCCTCGACCTCGCCCGGGTCCTAATCGCCGATGACCACCCCGCCTCCCGGCTCACCCTTCAGACCGTACTTGAAGCGGGAGGTTACCAGGTGGACACCGCCGCTACCGCAGCCGAAGCCGTAGGAAAGCTCGACACGGATGAATACGCCCTGGTCCTCACCGAGATGGCGATGGAATCTCCCAACTCCGGCCTGAAGGTGGTCGCCCACGCCAAAATGATGGACTATAAGCCAGCCACCGCCTTCCTAAAGACTGACCTGCACTCCACCGCCGACCGCCGCCAGAAGACGGACTTTCTGATCGCCCCCGAAAACCTGCCCGAATTCTTTGCCCAAGTCGCGGCCCTGATTAGCGACCGCGCTACCCGCCTAGTGAATCGCCAAGCCCGCCACGCCAGCGCCAACTAGTCTACTGGGCAGGCTGGGAGGCTACGGCCACTGACTGCACCGTCCGCTCGAACTCGTCCAGCGCATCAACGAAGAAATGGTCCGCCGACGGCACCCAATGCAACTCTTTGGGCTCCGGCAGAGTCTCGTACAACGTAATGAGATCGGGGCCTGGGCCAAATTCGTCGTTCGTGCTCTGGATGAAGACTCGCCGCTGCGTACAGGCTTCCAAGTAGCTACGATCGCTATAAACCGTCGGAAAACCCACGGCTAGGATCTGTCGGGGTCTCATCTCGCAGCCGAGCTTCAACGCAATGCGCGACCCAAACGAGAATCCCGCCAGTTGGAAGGGCAAGGCCGGGTAGCGCTCGAGCAGGAGAGTTAAGCAAGCCCGCGCATCTTCCACCTCGCCCACGCCCTTGTCATAAGTGCCCTCGCTCAGGTTCACGCCCCGGTAGTTGAAGCGCAACACCACTGAGCCCTCTTTGCGCAATCCGCGCGCCAAGCGATAGACCACCTTGTTGTGCATCGTTCCGCCGTGCTGTGGGTGGGGATGACAGACCAGGGTGGCAATGACCGGCGGGGTTTCCGGCTCTTCGAGCAACGCTTCCAGGCGCCCCGCAGGCCCTGGAATCATGAGGGATTCAATGAGGCGCGCCATGAGTTAGCGGTAGTTGGTAAACTGCAGCTCGACGCCAAAGTCCTGCCCACGCAGGACGGCCAGAATC
>JBBQQS010000014.1:0-22514 GCA_038215525.1 Bryobacterales bacterium | reverse complement strand
CCACTAACGAAGCGATCGCCGGATCCGCCTGCCGCGCCAAGCGCCGATGCACGTGAATATCTTCATGATTATCCCAAGGCTGCGAGTTTCCAAAATAGACCTGCACCATCCGCACGCCCCGCTCGGCCAACCGCAGCGCCGTCAGGCAACTCCGTCCGAACGCCGAATCGCCATAGCGCTCCCGCACCGCCACCGGCTCTCGGGCAATGTCGAAGACCTCCGGTGCCTCGGTCTGCATCCGGTACGCCGTCTCCATCGCCTCGATTGACGCCTCTAACTGCGGATCGCTCGCCCGCTCCGCCAAATGCCTCTGATTCAACCTCGCCAACAAATCCAACTGCCTTCGCTGCTGCTCCCGATCCGCGTCTTTATTTTCGATAAAGCGAATCAATTTACGCGGATCGGTCTCCTCCATCCGGATATGCGTGCCCTGATACACGGCCGGCAAAAAAGCACTCTCCCACAGCGGCGGACCCACCACCGGCACCCCCGGGCACAGCACCACAAACCCCGGTAAGCTACGGTTCATCGTCCCCAAACCGTAGTTAATCCACGCCCCCATCGACGGCCGGCCCGGTTGAATTGCCCCCGAATTAATCATGAACAGAGAGGGCTCATGATTCGGCACCTCCGTATGCATCGAACGAATTACGCAGAAGTCATCGATCCGTGCCGCAATCCGCGGAAAGATCTCGCTAACGGGAATGCCGCTCTGTCCATGGCGCGCAAAGCCAAACGGCGAACGCATCAGGTTCCCCAAGCTACTCTCGGTCTTCGGCAACACGCCCGGCATCGGCTGCCCGTCGTAGCGATCCACCATCGGCTTCGGGTCGAAGCTATCGATCTGCGATAAGCCGCCATTCAGCACCAGATAGATGATGCGCTTCGCCTTGGGCGCAAAGTGCGGCGCCCCATCGTTGGCCAGTACGCTGGCCAAACCCACCGTGCCAAAGCCGCTCGCCATGCGGGCCAATGCTTGCCGGCGGGAGAATGTCATGCTTTCGATTCTAAGCGTAGTTAGGATGCCAGTGGTTAAGCCGCCAGTTGATCGACGTCGGGTATCAACAGCGGCTGACCCTCGTAACCGAACGTCCCGCGCACCGGAATCGGCGGCGCAAAATCGACTAACTGCCCGTGCAACTTCTTCAGCGGCCAGTGGATCCTCTCCACGCGCCCGCTAATCATCACCGCACACACCTCCGCCGATAGTGTTCCCCGTAGCAACACCACCCGCTCGGGCGCCTCATCGGTAAAGCCAAACACCGGCCGCACACAACCCTGCCACTCCATCAAGGCCGCCAGACCGTCGCGGACGATTTCGAGCCGCATCACCTCCGGCTGCGGAATCACTTCCAGCACTTGCGCGGATGGCAACAACAACCGCGCCGTCGTGCCCGCCAAGCGCATCAACATCGCATCGCCGTTCGCGCCCGTGGCGCCCCACACTTCCGCTTGCGACTCAATTCGCGGTGCCCGCCGCGCGATCGGAGCGGGGGCAAAAAACGACGGCTCCACCGCCAGCACCAACCCCTGCGGCAATCGCAGCACGCCCAGTGCTCCGGGTAACGTCCGTTCGGCGCCCGCAGAAAGCCGCCGCGCCGCCTCGGCCGGCGCCTCAATCGGCATCGAAATCCGCTCCACCTCGAGCGTCGCTCCCAGGGCCAAGTCCAGCCTTACCAGCGAACTGGTAAATCGCTCCACCCCAGTCACTAACTCCGACGGCAGCGCATACACTTTCCCGCCGCGTTCCACTAAGAAAAATTGCCGGTTCATCCGTTTCGCCTCGCCCAATGCCGTACTAAGTCCAGCAGCGTATCTTCGATGAATGGCTTCACTAAATAATCATTTACTCCCAGTCCCACTGCCTTCTGCCGGTGTTTGTCCCCCGAACGCGAAGTCACCATAATCACCGGTAAGTTCCGATAAGTGTCATGCGCGCGCAAACTCGCCAGTAACTCAAAGCCATCCATCCGCGGCATCTCCACGTCCATTAACACTACATCCGGTAACTCCGCCGCCCGGCCCAGCCATTCCAGCGCTTCCACGCCATCCTTCGCCTCCCGCGGCTGCCATCCTTCACCCCGGAAAAGGTTCGCCATTACCCGCCGCACGCTCAGCGAATCGTCGACAATCAGCACTTCAATCGGCCGTCTCGGAACCGGCGTCAACCGCCTTTGTCCCGTCGCCGCGCCCATCGCCGCCCCACCTAATTCGGCGGGCTCCAACACCAGCACCACGCTTCCATCCCCTAACAAAGTGGAAGCCGCGATGCCGGGGATTTTCTTGGTCAGCTTGCCCAACGGCTTCAACACCACGTCGCGCGCCTCCACAATTCGGTCCACCATTAGCGCGTATCGTTGCTCACCCCGCCGCAGCACTAACACCGGGCGATGATTCAGCTCTTCCTCGCTCGGTGCGGAACACAAACCCAGTTCGCTGCCTAGCTCGAGTAATCGCAGCGGATCCTTCCCGTCCGTCAACGTCCAGGCGTCGCCCAAGCGCCGCAGTTCCGCCTTCTCCACTCGCGTAATTCGCAACACCGGAGCCAGCGGCACCCCGAACAAAGCGCCCTGTGCCTCCACCAACAGCACCTTCGTAATCGCCATCGAGAGCGGCAGCCGGATCGTGAAGTTCGTCCCCTGCCCAACGGTCGAATCCACCGACATCGAACCGCTCAAGCTCTCAATCGTTGAGCGCAACACATCCAGCCCAATGCCCCGTCCCGAAACGTCCGTCACTTCCCGAGCCGTCGTAAAGCCCGGCTCAAACAGCAGTGCGTAGAGTGCGATCTGGCTAGCCTGCGACGCCTGTTCGACCGTCATAAAGCCATGCCGCACGGCCGCATCGCGCACCCGGCTCACATCGATCCCGGCCCCATCGTCCGAAAGCCGCAGCACGATTTCCGTGCCTTCCCGCGCAATCCGCAACAGCACATTGCCCGTCTCCGGCTTGCCCAGCGCTACCCGCCGGTCAGCGTCCTCAATCCCATGGCTCACCGCATTGCGCAGTAAGTGTTCCAATGGCCCGCAGATTTGCTCGAGTACCTGCTTATCGAATTCAACGTTGGCGCCCTCAATCGTCAGTTCCGCCGGCTTGCCTTCCTTGCCGCCGGTAATGCGGACCGTCCGGTGCAACCGCGAAGCCTGGGTCTGAAACGGCACCATACTCAACGCGAGTAACTTGTCTTGTAACTCCCTTGTCAGCCGGCCCAGCCGTGTCAAATACCCATCGAAGTCACCGAGCAAGCCGCCCAACTGTTGACCCGCCGCGCCAATATCGCTCGCCGTTTCGTTCAAATCGCGTGCGAGTAAATGAAATTCCGTGTAGCGATCCATCTCGAGCGGATCGAACTCAATTCGCCCCTCAGCTACACTTTGCCCCGTTCTCAGGATCGATGGCCGCAACAGAGAAGGCGTCGCATAGTCACTATCCAGCCGTTGCGACAGCCTCCGCAGCCGTTTCAACACCAGGTTCACTTCCGAGGTCTCATGTTGAAACCGCGCGTAACTGCGTTCGAACGTCGACCGGTTGACTAGTAACTCACCCACTAGGCGCACCAGTTCCCGCAGCCGGTCCAGCGGTACCCGCACATACTTATTTGGGTCCACCTGCTCGGGCAATGGCGATTCGGACGACCCCGCGCCAGCCGTTAGCGATCTCGCCCCATGCTCAAAAGGCTCCTGCTCTTCATCTCGGGCCGGCAATAACTCTTCGTAGGCCGAGTAAAGAATCTCCAGCGCCTCGGCACGGTTCTCCACCGCGCCCGTTCCTACGCCCGCCAGATCCACTAACACATCGTAAGTGGTAATCAGTAAGTCGTGCACATCGGGAGAGTACTCTTGCCCGCGCTCTACCAGCGAGTCGAGTAAGTCCTCCATCCGGTGCGCCAATTGGCTGATCTCCGGAAAACCCACCATCCCGGCCGACCCCTTAAGCGTATGTACCGAACGCCGGACCTCGCCCAACGCCGCGCTCCGTTCCGTCGCCCGGTCCAACCCACGTAGATGCTTTTCAATCCGCGCGAAGTGCTCTTCCGCCTCCAGCAGAAAGCCTTCCACCAGTTCCGGATCGATCTCCGGCTCCGGACGCTGCGCACGCCCCCGTCCTGCGACCTCGCCCCGTTCGAAGCGGTCCAGCGCCATCCGCATCGCGTCCAAGGACCGCCGGCATTGCTGCCCCGTCTCCTCGTCAAACGCGCGCTCGCCTGTCGCCACTGCTTCCAGCAATTGCTCGCTCTCCGTGGCTAAGTTCGCCAGTTCCACGCAACCCACCACCCGGCTCGCGCCGCGGATCGAATGAAACAGCCGGTGCGATTGCTCCAGTGCCGTCGCATCCGCCGGCCAGCGTGACAAGCTGGCCAGCGCACTCTCAATTTGGGGAAAGTATCCGGCTACCTCGACGGTAAAGCCGTCCACCACCTCGCGGTCATGTAGGGAAGGCATGCGGAGGTCCTAAGCGGCAACCACATCGCGATCGCCCGCCGGGCGTCGGGCATCTTCCGGCAACCGGAAGTGGCGCAGCGAGGCACGCAGTTGCTCGGCTTGCTCCGCCAACGACTGAATGCTCTCCGACGCTGACCGCGCGCCGTTCGCCGTCTCCACCGCCACTCCCGAAATCACCGCCACGTTGCGCGACACCGCCTCCGAGCCCAACGCCTGCTGCTTCGAAGCCGCGGAAATCGACTCGATCAAGCCCGCCAGCCGCTGCGAAACCGCCTCGATCTCCACCAGCCGCGAACCCGCCGCGCTAGCCAGGCTCGATCCGCCCACCACCTCGCGCGTCGTCTCTTCCATCGCCGTAATCGCTTCCTTCGTGTCTGTTTGAATCGACTTGATCAGCGTGCTGATCTTCTTCGCCGAGCCCGTCGCGCGCTCCGCCAGCCGTTCCACTTCCTCGGCCACCACTGCAAAGCCCTTGCCCGCTTCGCCGGCCATCGCCGCTTGAATCGAAGCGTTCAACGCCAAAATACTCGTGCGATCGGCGACGTCTTCAATCAACTGCACAATCTCGCCGATCTCCTGCGAACTTTCCCCCAGCCGCTTGATGCGCTTCGACGTTTCCTGCACATGCGTCCGGATCGCATCCATGCCTTCCACCGTCTTCTGCACGCTCTCGTTGCCACCGCGTGCCGCCGCCAGCGCCTGCGTCGCCACCGCGCTCGCCGTGTTCGCCGTATTCGCCACCTGCTGGATCGAATCCGTCATCGTCCCAATGGCCGCCGATACTTCCGTCACACGCTGGCTTTGCTGGACGGATCCTTCCGCCAACCGTTCCGCCGTTGCCTTAATCGAACGCGTGGAAGAGGCTACCCGCGACGTCGTCTCTTGCACCGACCCGATAATTCCCCGTAACTCGACAATCATATAATTGAACGAATCGGCAATCGCCCCGGTCATCTCCGCCGTAACTTCCGCTTCTTTGGTTAAATCGCCATGCGCCACGCCGGCCACGTCATCGAGCAGTTTCAAAATACTGCTCTGCATGTTATCGCGCTCTTCCTGCGATTGCAGTAAGTTCACCGTATTATCGAGCATCGCGTTTAATGCGCCGGCCGTCGCCCCTAGTTCGTCATTCGTCAGCACCTCGGCCCGCGCCGCAAAGTCGCCCATACCGATATTCACGAGTAACCCATCGATCGAGCGCACCTGATCGGAAATCCCCCGCGAGATACGATACACGGCCAAGCCGGCCAAGCCCAACAAACCCAGCGTCAAGCCCACCTGCACCATGCGATCGGAGTCCAACCGGTCCAAACGCGTCGTCAACACGGCCGCCAGTTCAGTCGCGGCTTGCTCGTTCAACTGGCTGTAAGCATCCAGTGCCGCCGTACCCTTGTCAAAATACTCTTGCGCTCCAACGGATTCTTCCGCCGCCGCTTGCGAAAAAGTCCGCGTCGCGGCCGTGGCCGCCGCCAGCGGCTTCGCCAGCCGCGCTTCGAGTCCGGGATTATTCTCAAAGGCCTTCGACAAACTCGCGGCGACACGGTCATTCGCCAAAGCCGTCTGCCTGGCCAGATAGCTCAATTGCGAAGCTTCCGCGGGCGTCCGCTTGCCCTTGGCCAGCAATCCCGCACCAACGCCGCGCAGTTGGCCCGCCGTCTCGGAAGCCGCGGCTAACTGCACCGCGATCGCATCGCCTAAGTAATGCGCATCGAGTTCGCCGTCCGTCGTCATACTCGATTGGTCCGCCGCTTGGCGCGCTAACCCATTGGCATCGGCAATCAAACGCCCTTGGCGCTCAAAACCCTCCGCCGCGGGCCACGTCAGCACCTGCATCCGCAGTTCCTGCCACGTCGTCTTCAGGCGTCCCAAACCTTCGGTCGTCTTCAGCAACCCACCGTACTTCTGGTCGAGCCCTTCGAGCGTGGTCAAATCGCCATCGATGCGCGATTGCAGCGCCGTCACCTGCGCACGAAAACCCTCCGCGCCCAACTGCGCCGCATTCGCCGCGCCTTGGTGTAGCGACAGGTGGTCCGCTAGGTGGCGCAGTTCGCGAATATACTCGAGCCCACTCTGCTCGTTACGCGTCGCAATCACGCGGCCGCCTAAGTTCGACACGAACAGCGACAGCAACACCCCGATGGGCAGCGCCATCAGAAAAAAGATCACCAGCAACTTGTGCGAAATACCGAGATTCTTAAATTTGGCGAACATCTTGTCCTCTAATTCCTCACGTTTATCTTTAAGCCGCCGCGAGGGACGGCAAATGGGTCTCGTCCAAAATACGTTCGAGATTCAGCAGGCCAACCCATTCCTGATCCCGTTCCGCTACCGCGTTCACATAGCCCTCAGCACCATGCGCGCCGGCCATCTCGGCCGACTTCCAAGATGGATGCGCAAATGCTGCCAAGCCTTTCACCTGATCCACTAACAACACTGTCAACGGCTGCCGGTTGCCATCCTGGATCACTAACATCCTCCGCGCCGTTGGATTCTCCGGCGCCGGCCATCCCAATACTTCCCGTAAGTCAATCACCGACACCACTTCGCCGCGTAAGTTGGTCAATCCCCGTACGCCCACCGCCGCGCCGGGCAAGGGCGTAATTGCGGCGATCCGATCCGTCTCCAGCACCCGCTCAATCGGCACCGCAAACAGCATCTCCCGCACCACGAACAAGACATACCGTGGCGCATCGCTCGCCATCCGGCTTCGCCGCGCCGGCATGGTCACCGGCTCACTTTGCGCAAGCTCTCTTTCCATCCGCGCCAATATTGCCGCGCAGGCGGCCGCGGCTCCCGCATCCGCCAACCAAACCGGCTCGGGCTCCCGCACCGGGACTTCTCCCTGCGGCGCGCTGGCCACCGGCAGGGCCGGCTCGGGCACTTCCACGGGCACGGCTACCTTGGGCACTTCCTCCGGAACTGGCTCCGCAATCACCCGAGTTTCGGGGAACAAGGGCTCCCGCACCGCCGGAGTCAAGAGCGCCGAAATCAATGGCAGCGACGGCACGCTCATCGCCGGGGGCGCCGGCGCAGGGTCGGCCGCCACCGCCGTCGCCGGCTCGGTCGTCTCGCCCCCCGGCTCCTCATCCCAAGTACTCAACAGGTCCGCCAGCAGACCTTCCATCGGGTTAAATTCAGTGGACATCGTCGCGCCTTACAGAAACCGTTCCACGCTCGCCGCTAACTCGGCCGCGTCGTAGGGCTTCGTGATATATTCATCCGCGCCCTGCTTCATTCCCCAAAAACGATCGCTATCCTGTGTCTTACTACTTACCAGGACGATCTTGATGTCCTGCGTCTGCGGCGTCGTCTTCAGTTGCCGGCAAACCTGAAATCCATTCTTCTTCGGCAACACAATATCGAGTAACATTACGCGTGGCTTAAACTGCAGTGCTTTTTCGAGCGCCTGCTCGCCGTCGATGGCCGTCACCACCGTGTAGCCGCGCCCCTTCAGCGCCGCCTGCATCGCCCGCAGTTCGGTCGGGCTGTCATCGACTACGAGAACCGTTGTTTCCATGAGCTGGTCTTCCTTGCTGCGTTACGCTTCGCGGGTGCCAAATGCCGTTGCACGGTGCGCGTCAATGCCTCGGCGTCGAAGGGCTTGGTTAGATAGTCCGAACAACCGGCCATCTTACCCTTCACCTTATCGAAAAATCCGTCTTTGCCCGACAGCATGATCACCGGAATGTTCTGCAGCAGCGCATTCTGCCGCACGATCTTACAAACCTGGTAGCCGTCCATCCGCGGCATGGTGATATCGAGTAAGATCACCGCCGGCGTAAGCTCATCTAGTTTTGCCAACGCCTGCATGCCATCTTCCGCCACTACCACCCGGTAGCCGGCCTTCTTGAGCGTGCTCGACACCACTCGCCGTACTGTGATACTGTCATCCACCGCCAGGATAATCGGCTGATCGGCTATTTCCTTCAGCACAAACGCGACATCCCGTTCGTCCGGCTTTAACCGGAACGCGCGTTCCAGGGCCAAAGCCGCCTCGCTCAACTCTCCCAGGTTCAAATTCGCCAAGCCAACGTAAAAATGGCTCTCGTAAGTCGCCTGCCGCTTCGCTGCCGCCTCGTACCGCACAATGGCGTTTTTTAGCGCGCCTTCATCGGCACCCCGGTTCGGTAGATAATTTTCAAACGCCGCTAACTTCAGATACGCCCCGCACCGGCCACATTGCGATGAACTTGAAGCCACCCGCTGCGCGCAGAAAGGGCATGGTCCCTCGTCTGCCGCCGGATCCGCCTTTGGTTTCGGCTTCGCCAGCTGCGACAGTCGCAATCCGCCTAACTGGTCCAGCGCGGTTTTATTACTCGGATTTAGGCTGAGCACCGTTTCGAGATGCTGAATCGCCTCCTCCGCCGTCTCCGCCAATGCCGCCCGCCACAGCCAAGCCTGCTCACTCTTCGGCTCCGATTCACTCACTTCGCGGAAAAGCGCCCGCGCGACGATCTTGTCTCCCGCTTTGGCCGCGGTTACGGCCTCCCGGAATAGTACGTTGTGTTTGGTAAGTAGTGCCGCCATCGAGTTACTTCTTCACGAACCGGTCGATGCCTTCATCGCGCCAGACCCGCAGCGTCTGCGCGTCCCGATCGGCAATTTTCATTCCGATCGCATTCACCGGATAATCGAATTTCTTCTGCAATTCAATCCAGGATTTCTTGATGGATTCGTTCAGCGCCATGGATGTCCGTTCCTTTCGCCCATCGTCTGGGCTGTTACTACGGGTTGGCCAATCCGGCCGCCAGCTTGGCTGGCGTAACGAGGCATCTTGCCCTGCAAATTCTCAAAAGCCGGTGCGCAGTTGGCGGGACCCAGCACGCCTAACGCCACCTCTCCCAAGGCCGGCCGCAACCAGCCAGCCACTAATTCGGCCAAACTCTCCGCCGAAACTCCGTCTAACTCCCGGAGAATTTCTTCCGCCGAAATTGGCGCGTCGAAGTACAGTTGTTGCAGCGCCAGCCGCGTCATCGCCGCCTGCTCATCCGCCGCCGTCAGCATCAGGCCGTTCCGCAGCCGCGTGCCCGCCAGCCAGACTTCTTCTTCACTTACCGCTGCCGCCCCCGAACATAAATTGTCGAGCGACTCCTGAATTCGGCTGACTACCTCTTCCAAATGCTCCGGCGCCGTACTGCCCTGGATCATAAAGATGCCCGTCGATCCGTAAGCCTGATATTCCGCCTGAATTTCGTAAACTAAGCCCCGCTGCTCCCGTAACTCCGAAAATAGCCGCGACGACAAGCCCTGGCCCAGCACGCCGGTCAACACATGCAACCGATAGCGTTCCGCAGAAGCATAAGCCGGCGCCGGCCACGCCAGGCTGAAATACACCTGCCGTAAATGCGCTACTTCAAAGCTCTTTACCGCCTGCCACTGCGGCGCCGGCATCACCCCGGAAACCGTCCCGCCGCGCAACCGCCAGAAGCAATCATGCACCTGCGCCACAAATTGTTCGTGCTCCACATTGCCCGCCGCCGCCACAATCAAGCGACCCGGCACATAATGCTGATGGTGAAAATAGATCACGTCTTCCCGGCTGAAGCGGCTCACCCGCTCCGCCGTACCGCTCACCGGCCGCCCTAAAGCATGCCCCCGCCAAATGGCACTCTTGAGCGTTTGCTCCAAATGCGTCTCCGGCTGATCGGCCTGCCGCTCGATCTCCTGCAGAATCGCCGCCCGCTCCGAGGCCAGCGCCCGCTCCGGAAAAGTCGAATTCATCAGCAGGTCGCCCATCAGGTCGAGCCCGTGGTAAGCGTAATCCTGCATCACCGAAGCCACAAAGCACGTATAGTCGCGCGTCGTGAAGGCGCCCACGCGCCCACCCACCAAATCGATCTGCCGCGCAATCTGCTGCGCGTCCCGGTTGCTCGTCCCTTGAAACAGGAGGTGCTCGCACAGATGCGCCAGCCCGTTCTCCTCGGCCGCTTCGTGCCGGCTTCCGCAATCCACCAACAACCCCGCCGCAATCGCCCGGCTCGCCGGCAGCCGTTCCGTCACCACCCGCACCCCGTTGTCCAGGGTCGTCGATTCGAACTGTGCGGTCACATGCATCATAAAAACGGCCAGCGCACACACCTCGGCCCGCAATGTGCCGGGGCCCGGGCTCAAGATGTTTCGCTACCCTTGCAGTGTGCGCGAACCACGGCCAAGATGAAATCCTCAAAAGGCCTTAGAACCTTACCCGGTAAAACCTCGATTTCGGCTCCCCCCGTTCATGGGTAACCTAGAATGGAGCTAGTGGCCAAATCGCACAAAACCCTTCGGACGGCCGACATCTGCAAGTCCTACCGCGGCCGCCGCGTGGTGGACGATGTCAGCGTCCAGGTCGAACAAGGCGAAGTCGTCGGCCTTCTCGGACCCAACGGCGCCGGCAAAACCACGTCCTTCTACATGATCGTCGGCCTCGTCTCCCCCGACGCCGGCCAAGTCCTCCTCGATGACCAGGACCTCACCCATATGCCCATGTACGAGCGCGCCCGCCGCGGCATCTCCTACCTCCCCCAAGAGCCCTCCGTCTTCCGCAAGCTCTCCGTCGAAGATAACCTGCTCGCCATTCTCGAAACCCTCCCTATCCCCCGCCACGAACGCTACGACCGCATGCGCCGCCTCATCTCCCAACTCGGCCTCGACCAAGTCCGCCAGTCCAAAGGCTACATGCTCTCCGGTGGCGAACGCCGCCGCGTCGAAATCGCCCGCTCCCTCGTCATCGAGCCCAGCTTCCTCCTCCTCGACGAACCCTTCTCCGGCATCGACCCCATCCAGGTCATCGAACTCCAGCGCATCATCTTTGACCTCAAAAAGCTCGGCATCGGCATCCTCGTTACCGACCACAACGTCCGCGAAACCCTCGCCGTCACCGACCGCGCCTACATCATCAACAATGGGCAGATCTTCCGCGCCGGCTCCCCCGCCGCCCTCGGGCAGGACCCTGAAGTGAAGCGCGTCTACCTCGGCGAAAGCTTCTCCCTTCCCACCGTCCTAGGCGGTTCCCCCACTTGAACCTCTTCCCCCCAGCCCACCAATCCCTCATCGCCACCTGGCAAGCCACGCAAAAAAAGACCGCCCGGCTCGATGAGCAACTCAGCCACGCCCGCCTGGCCGTCGCCCTTGCCGGCGTCGTCATCGCCTGGCTCATCTTCTCCTCAAAAACCCTGCCCTTCCCCGTGCTCGGGCTCCCCATCGCCGCCTTCATCGCCCTCGCCATCCAGCACGAACGCATCAGCCGCCAACAGGACCATGCCCGCCGCGCCATCGCCTTCCACCAAGCCGCCCTCCGCCGCACCACCTCCGATTGGATCGGCCACGGCAACGCCGGCGAGCGCTTCCGCGACGCCGCCCATCCCTATGCCGAAGACCTTGACCTCTTCGGCCGCGGCAGTCTTTTTGAATTGATCGCCCGCACCCGCACCGCCGAAGGCGAACAAACCCTCGCCGATTGGCTCCGCCAAGCCGCCCCGCTCGAGGAGGTGAAGGCCCGCCAAGCCGCCATCGCCGAACTCGCCCCCCGCGTTGACTGGCGCGAAGCCTACTCGCTCGCCGGCGATGACATCACCTCGCTGGTAGAAGCCAAATCCGTCGCCGCTTGGGCCACCCGGCCCGCCATCCCCTTCTTTCCCGGCGCAAGGCTCGTCCTCGCCGCCTTCACCGCCCTCGAGTTACTCGCCCTCACCGGCTGGCTCTTCGGCCTCCTCCCGGTCCTCTACCTGCTCATCCTCGCCGGCATCGCCCTCGTCCTCAGCGCACTGCTCCAGTCCCGCGTCCAACAAGTCTCCGCCGGCTTGCAGCAATCCTCGCGCGACTTGAAGCTGTTCGGAGAACTCGCCGCCGTCGTCGAGAAAGAATCCTTCGCTTCGCCCTCGCTCGCCCAATCCCGCGAACGCCTCGCCGGCGCCGCCCACGCCACCCGCCACCTCGAACGCCTGGTCGAACTGCTCGATTCCTCCCGCAACCAGTTCTTCGGCCTCATCGCCCTCGTGCTCCTTTGGGCCCCCCAAGTCTCGCTCGCCCTCGAAGCCTGGCGCGCGCGCCACGGCCAGGAAGCTCACCTCTGGATCGCCGCCCTCGGCCGCGTCGAAGCCCTGCTCTCGCTCTCTGCCTTCGCCTTCGAACACCCCGCCGCCGTCACGCCGGAACTCCTTCCCAACGGCAAAAGCTTCCGCGGCCAAGCCATCGCCCACCCGCTGCTGCCCGCCGCCCAAGCCATCGCCAACGATGCCGAGCTTAACGAAGGCGCGCCTCTGCTGATCGTCAGCGGCTCCAACATGTCCGGCAAAAGCACCCTCCTCCGCGCCATCGGTCTCAACACCGTCCTCGCCTGGTCCGGCGCACCCGTCTGCTGCGGCTCGCTCGCGGTCAGTCCGCTCCAAGTCGCCGCCTCCCTCCGTATCGTCGATTCACTCGGCGAAGGCCGTTCCCGCTTCTACGCCGAGATCCTCCGCCTCCGCCAAATCCTCACCCTCTCGCTCACTGAACCCGTTCTTTTCTTGCTCGACGAAGTCCTCAGCGGCACCAACTCGCATGACCGCCGCGTCGGCGCCGAAGCCATCATCCGCCAACTCTTGAGCCACGGTGCCCTCGGCCTCGTCACCACCCACGACCTCGCGCTCACCGCCATGGACCTCCCCACCGCCCGCAACGTCCACTTCGCCGATGACTATCTCGATGGCGAGCTTTCTTTCGATTACCGCATGAAAACGGGCCCTGTACAGCGTTCGAACGCCATTCCCCTCATGCGCTCCATCGGCCTCGACGTCTAGTACGCCTACTTCACCAGTGAACTTTGCCCCCCTATTGCACCGGGGCTTTCCGCCGATGCTAACCTTGAGGTGCATGAGTATGCTGTCACCGCGACTCCAGCTTCGCGTTCAGCAAAAACAGATCCTCACCCCTGGTCTCGTCCAGATGGTGACGGTTCTCCAACTGAACCGGTTGGAACTGAAAGAAATGATCTCCCAGGAGGTCGCTCAGAACCCTGTCCTCGAGGAATCCGCGGACGGCGGCGAAGAATTGACTCCCGCAGAAATTCAGTCTCTGCTGGAAGCCGAACGAGTCGGCAGCGGCGATGCCGACTCGGTCACCGAAGTCACCTCCCAGGTGGTCGCCGAAAGCATCAACGGCTCCGCGTACGAAAGTGAAAATTCCCCGCCCTACGAAGCCGGCTCGGCCTCCCCCGCCTCCGAAGGTCCCGATACCGAACCGGTCGCCAAAACCGAAACCGACCCTTTCGACCAAATCGACTTCGGCTCCTTCTTCGATGACTACCTCGACCCCGGTTATAAATCGCCCGCCGGCGAAAACTACGAAAAGCCCTCCTTCGAAACCTTCCTCTCTTCGCCCACCACCCTCACCTCGCACCTGAACGAGCAGCTCTCCCTGGTGGTGATGAACCCGATCCTTCGCGAAGCCGCTGACGCCGTCGTCGGCAACCTCGATGAGAATGGCTACCTCATGAGTCCCATTGAGGAGATTGCTCTCGCCGAGCACCTCTCGGTCGCCGACATGGAAGCCGGCCTCAAGATTGTCCAAAGCTGCGACCCCGCCGGCGTCGCCGCACGTGACCTGCAGGAGTGCCTGTTGTTGCAACTCACCAGCCGCAACGGCGAAGGCGGCGTCGCTTGGACGATCGTCTCCCAGCACCTGAAGTTACTCGAAACTAAAAACTGGCGCGAACTCGTGCGCATCTCGGGCCGTCCCATCGAACACATTGAGATTGCGGTCAAGGTCATCCGCACGCTCGATCCCCAGCCCGGCCTGCGCTTCTCCAGCGAAACGGTCCGTTCGGTGGAGCCCGACGTGTACATCGTCAAGGACGGCGAAGATTGGGTTATCGAGATGAACGACGAGGACCTGCCCCAGTTACGCCTCAATACCCAATACCGCCACATGATTGAGAAAGACTCTGAGCCCAGCAAAGAGGTCCGTAACTATGTCAAAGAGCGTTTTACCTCGGCGCTCATGTTACTCAAAAATATTGAGCAGCGGAAACAAACTATCCTCAAAGTCTGCCAGGCCATCGTCGGCCGCCAGCAGGAATTTCTGGAACACGGGCTCGAGCATTTGAAGCCCATGATGATTAAGGATGTCGCCGAAGAAATTGGCGTCCATCCCTCCACGGTCAGCCGCGCGGTGGCCAGTAAGTACGCCCACACGCCGCAAGGCGTCCACGAGTTACGTTACTTCTTCTCGGAAGCCGTCCAAGGGCCGTCCGGCAGCGGGACGCCGCTCGTGTTACTCAAACGCAAGGTAAAGAAGATGATCGACGAGGAGGATTCTTCGAACCCCCTTACCGACGATCAAATTACGGCCCGGCTGCAGTCGGAAGGCATTCGAGTTACCCGGCGCACCGTCGCCAAATATCGCGAAGACTTGAAGATCCCCTCCACTCACCAACGACGCGTCCGCCACTAAACTCATGCAAATCGCCTACACCGGTAAACCCCACGACCTCAGTAAAGAACAAAGTGACCGCCTCACCCTACGGCTTACCAAGCTTGGCAAGCTGATCGACGGGAAGATGGTCGACGGTAAGTCGACGGAGAAGAAGGCTCACTTCATCCTGAGTCAGCAACGGCACTTGTCAAAGGCCGAAATCACGCTGCACTACTACGGGCACGACCTGATTGGCATGGCCACCCACTCCGATAAGTTCCGCGCCCTAAACGACGCCCTCGACAAGCTTGAGCACCAAGCCATGAAGCTGCGCCAAAAATGGATCGACTCCAAACACTTTGAGCCATCCATCAAGGCCAAGCCCGTTATCGAACCGGTCGAAGTCCCGAACGGTAAGGCTAAAACCAAGGCCAAACCCACCAAGCCCCGTATCTATCGCGTCCGGTATGGCGAAGCCCCCAAGCCCATGCTGGCTGAAGAGGCCGTCCTCGAAGTCGGTAAGCGCGACAACTACTTCGTTTTCGAAGACACCGAAAACGGCGGCTTTAGCGTTCTCGTCCGCCGCCCGGACGGCAACTTCGACCTCGTCGAACCCAACGTCCAATGAAGCCGGCCCGCCGCCCACCCGCCGCCAAGAAGCCCCGTCCGGAACTCGTCGTCATTACGGGGCTTAGCGGGTCAGGCAAAGGCACCGCGCTCAAGGTCTTCGAGGATCTCGGATTTTACTGCGTCGATAACCTCCCCATCGACCTGATTCCCAAGTTCGCCGAACTCGCCCTCGATTCGCCCAACATCCGCTCCGCCGCCCTCGTCATCGACATTCGCGAGGGCAGTAATCTCACCCGCTTCCCCGCCCTGTTCAAGAAACTCCGCAATCAACTGGCCGCCCGGCTCGTCTTCCTCGAAGCGGAGGACGACGCCATTCTGCGCCGCTTCAGCGAAACCCGCCGCCCCCATCCGCTCGGCTCGGGCCGTACGGTCCTCCGCAGCATCGCCGAGGAACGCAAAAGCCTCGCCCCCATCCGCGCCCTGGCTGACCATGTCATCGACACCTCGAAGTTCAACGTCCACGAACTCCGTCAGTCCATTGAAGAGACCTTCCGCGGCGAATCCACCGAGGGCAAGCTCATGATCTACGTCAACAGCTTCGGCTTCCGCCACGGCGTCCCGCTCGACTCGGACCTGGTCTTCGACGTCCGCTTCCTCCCCAACCCCAACTACATTCCGGAGATGAAGAAGCTCACCGGTCGCCACCCCAAGGTCGCCGCCTTCATCCGTTCCTTTGAGCAGACTAACGAATTCATCAAGCGCATCGGCGACCTGCTGGTTTACCTGCTGCCCCATTACATCCGGGAGGGCAAAAGCTACCTCACCATCTCCATCGGCTGCACCGGCGGTCACCACCGCTCCGTCATGATGGCCGACGAAGTCCGCAAGTTTCTGGCCGGCGCCGGCTACCACGTCAAAGTCACCCATCGCGACATGACCAAGTAGCCGCACCCAACGCGCTCCCTCAGTAGGGAACCCTATAGACAGCCCCTTTCTCTGCCGATAAAGCCTGAGGGAAAAATATTGAGCGAAGCGCAGGCCATTTTGGAACATTTGTTGGTGGTGGACCCCGAGCCCGAGGCTCGAGACTCCATCTCCAATCGTCTGCGCAACTCCGGCTACCAGGTCAGTTCCGCCAGCGCCGGCAAGCAGGTGCTGGAGCAACTCAACACCACCTCGTTCGCGCTCATCGTGCTCGACCGCGCTCTAGCCGACCTTCAAACCCTCAAACAAATCCGGACCAAGCACTCGGCCGCCATCCTCCCGGTGATTTACCTTACCGACGGCACCCAGAAGCTTGCCGAAGCCCTGGACGCCGGCGCCAACGACTACATTGCCCGCCCCATCGACTACCCCGTCGCCCTGGGCCGCATCCGGGCCCAACTCGACCGTCGCGCAGCGGAACTGGCCGCCATTCGTGCCGGCCAGGAGGATTCGCTCACCCTTCCCGGCCACTCCGACGTCGGCTGGTCCGACGTCGTTTGGGACTGGGACCTCGCCTCCGACCGTACCTATCTCTCCGAACGCTGGGGCGATCTGATTGGCCTCGCCGCCTGCAGCGTCTTCTACACTTCCCAGGATCTGTTCGCCCGCGTCGCGCCCGACGACCGTCCGGCCCTCGAAGCGGCCATCGCCGCCCATCGCCAAGGTGAAACTCCCGAGCTACTGGCCCGCTTCCACGTCGTTCGCCTCAACGGCGAACTGCGCCTCGTTCAGGCTCGCGCCCGCGCTCAGCGCGACCCGGGCGGCCGCGCCACGCGCATCACGGGTTCGCTGACTGACCTCACCTCCTCCCACACCCGCGACCCTCTCACCGGCCTGCCCACCCGTCCCTACCTCCTCGATCGCCTCGCCTCGCTCCTCGAACGCACCCGTTGCGGCGAAGCGGGGCCGATGGGCGTGGTCCTCATTGACCTCGATCACTTCACCGGACACGACGAAGCCACCGGCTCCGCGCTCATTGCCGCGGTCGCGTCGCGGCTCGAGACGTCGATAGCCCAGCAAACCGCCGCTTGGCTTACCAACCCGCAGTTGGCCGGCGGACAAGCCATCACTCTCGCCCGCCTCGGCGCTGACCGCTTCGCCGTCCTGCTCGAAGGCCTGCGCACCCCCAGCGAAGCCATCCGGGTCGCCGAGCGAGTCGTCCGTGAATTCGCCACGCCATTCACCGCCAACGGCCAGGAATATAACATCACCGCCAGTGTCGGCATCGCCACCTACGCCGTCTCTCACCGCACCCCGCAAGACCTGCTCCGCGACGCCGACACCGCGCTCGACCGCGCCAAGAACTACGGCCGCAACCGCTGGGAGATCTTCGGCGACGACATGCGCGTCCAGGTGGTCTATCGCCTCCACTTTGAAAACGCCCTGCGCCGTGCCCTTGAGCAACAAGAGTTTCGCGTCGCCTACCAGCCCATCGTCGAGTTGGCCAACCGCAAGATCATCGGCCTTGAAGCCCTCCTCCGCTGGCCTACCTTCGGCCTCGGCACTTGCCGCCTCGAAGAGGTAATCCGCGTCGCCGAAGAGACCGGCCTCATCGTTGAAATCGGCCGCTGGGTGCTGCGCGAAGCCTGCCTCCAAATGCGCCAGATTCACCAGTTCTTCCCCCGCGCCTCCCGCCTCTCGCTCCACGTCAACGTCTCCGAAAAGCAGTTCTGGCTCGACGACCTCGACAAAGTCGTCAGCGAAACGCTTCGCGAAACCGGCATGGCGCCCCAGCAGTTGAAGCTGGAAATCACCGAGTCGGCGCTCATGAATCAGCGCAAAGAGATGTGCGATACGCTCGAAAAACTAAAGGGCCGTTCGGTTCGTCTGGGCATCGACGACTTCGGCACCGGCTACGCCTCCCTCGACTACTTACATCGGTTCCCCTTCGACACCCTCAAGCTCGACCGGACCTTCATCACCCGCCTCGGCGCCCCGGGCACCAACCCGGAAATCAGCCGCGCCGTCATCCATTTGGCCGACGCACTGGGCATGGAAGTGGTTGCCGAGGGCCTGGAAGAAGAGGCCCAGGTCACGCTCATGAAGTCGCTCGGCTGCGGCTTCGGCCAAGGCTATCTCTTCGCTCACCCGATGCTCGCCCATCAACTGCTGATCGGCGTTCTTCCCAAGCACTTCACCTAGGCCGTCAGGGCCCCAAAGCGTCGGTCCCGCCGCGCGAATTCTCCCACCGCCGCCGCCAGATCTTCCCGCGAAAAATCCGGCCAATACTGCGGTACAAACAGCAGTTCCGCATAAGCGCTCTCCCACAGCAGAAAGTCACTCAAGCGCTGCTCGCCCCCGGTACGAATCAGCAGATCGACATCCGGCCCCACCTCGCCCCGGGCAATCGCCTCCCGCCCCGAGTAATCGACGGCAATCCGCAGTTCCAGCCGCCCCCCGTCCGCGGTCGCCGCCTCCGCCCCGGCTAAGGCCGCCATCAATGCCGACGACAGCCGATCCCGCCGCCCGATAAACTTCACTCGCACGCCTTCCGCCGCCAAGGTCTCCGTCTCGCGCCCGATAAACTCCGCCAACAGAGCCATCAATCCCGCCACTTCGGCCGCCGGACGTTTCCAGTTGTCAGCCGAGAATGCGTAGAGCGACAGCGTCCGAATGCCCAACGAGGGCGCCGCCGTCACCGTCCGCCGCACCGCTTGCGCCCCCGCCCGATGCCCCATCAACCGCGGCCGATGCCGCTCCCGCGCCCAACGGCCATTCCCGTCCAAGATAATCGCGACGTGCATCGGTCTACTTACGCAACGATGTCTTCATGGCGTCGACAATGGCTTCCATGTGCGCCAGATAGCGTTCAAAGGCTTCCTTGCCGGGCGGCGTCAGTCGATACTCCGAGCGCGGCAAGCGATTCTCGAAGGACTTGTGGCACACCACGTACCCGGCATCTTCGAGCTTCCGCGCATGCACGCTCAAGTTCCCGTCCGTGATTTCAAGCAGCGCCTTCAGTTCGCTAAACGTCATCGTCGTGTTCGCCGCTAGCGCGCTCAAGATCCCCAAACGAACGCGCTCGTGAATCACCCTGTCTAGATCGGGCGCCGACCGGGCCGCCGTCTCCGATGCCCCCTCGGGCCGCGCCAATATCTGTTTCTTCAAAGCGCCCATCGTTTTCTCCTCTTACCTTTACCCACCATGCCGGCGCGCAATCACCACGCCGAAGGCGATATGCACCAGGCCAAACCCCGCCCCCATCAGCAGATTGCCGTAGGACGCCGGCGCGAATAGCGCCACGGCTCCCAGCACCTGGAAGCAAATGCCCATCAAGGGCACAATCCGTACGGAAAACGTCCCCCCGGTCACCACGCCCGTGCCGTAAAGCAGCAACCACAGGCCGGGCACGAAACGCTCCAGCCCAAAGCTCACAAAGGCCGCCGTCAGTACCGCCCCGGCCACCAGTGGCGGCGCAAAGCCCAAAGCGAACCGGCGCGCGCCCGGCGAGTCGAGCGGCGTGCCTCTCCGGCGGCACTTCTCCACAATGGCCAGCGTCCCGATCGACAAGGACAACATGCCGCACCCGAGCCACACCGATAGCCACAACGAGGGCGTCATTACTTGGCACAATCCGCAAGCCGCCAGCGCCACTAGCCCCATTAGCGCCCCGCCCCAACCCGGCACGGCCGTAAAGGTGGAGGCGCGCTCCATGGTTTCGCGGATAAAGCGCAGGTTGCTGGTGGCATGCGCGTGGATCTCAAGCGGTCTCGGCGAACTCATGCCCCAGCATACGTCGGGATTTTTGGCCGGTCAAGTACTTTTCAATGTAAAGTTACTTCAGAATCTTCCAGAGATTGCTGTAGTCGTCGGTCCACAGGACATCGGCCCGCTTCTTCTCTACCTTAGCCTTGTTCACCACCGGATCATTCACAAACTCCGGCGAGCGGGTCATCAACACCCAGTCGGAGGAGAACACATTCATCGCCTCGTCGGCCTCGTTTTCCACGCTGATCGCGGTCCAGCCCAACTCTTTGCCGATCCGGTGCACAATCGAGTCGAGCTTCAAGTGCTTATTCGAAATGTGCACCGCCAAAATGCCTTTCGGCGACAGATGCCGCAGCATCAACGCCACGGCCTCTTTGGTGAGTAAGTGCACCGGAATCGAATCGCTCGAAAACGCGTCCACCACGAGCACGTCAAAGTCTTGCGGCGCTTCTCGTTCGAGCGACAACCGCGCGTCGCCCATCGATAATTCGACCTTCGCCTTGGCATTGCATAAGTAAGTGAACTCGGTCCGCGCAATCTGTACAATTTTCGGATTGATCTCGTAGAAACGGATAGTATCTCCCGAGATTCCGTAATTGGCCAAGGTCCCGACGCCCAAACCAATGACGCCAAGCCGTACGTTCGGATGCACCGGCGTCCGGCTCTTGGCGATCGCCAAGCCCACGCCGGACTCGGGTCCATAGTAAGTCGTCGGCGAAGTCTCCAGCGAGCTTCCGAAAAACTGCTCGCCGTGATTGATCGTTCCGTGGATCAGGGTCCGGTACAAACTCTGGTCTTCTTTCTTCCCGGACTCTCTAACGCGCATGGTCCCAAAGAAATTCCGCGTAATCACCCGCGAAGCTGACTCAAGATCCCGTATATAGACGCTCGCCGCCACGGCCAGATAGATGGCCAGGGCACCCCAAGCCGTCGCAATCAGCCAGTTATCCCGGGTGGCAAGCAACGCCACGAGCAAAGCGAAACCCGACAGCACGATTGGCAATTCATAATTGCCGCGCAGTAACATGGGCGCCAAGATACTAATGGCAAAGCCGCCCAGCGCCCCGCCCAGGGCTAACATCAAATAGAAGGACGTCAAGTAAGCCGGAGCCGGCTTCCGCCGCGCTAACTCGCCGTGGCCGTACATACAAGCCACCCACAGGCCGCCTAAAAACGCCGGCAGTAACACCTTCAACTTATGGTCGGCGTCCTCATGCACCAGGTAATAACCCGCCCCCGCCAAGACAAACGCCAAGCCCCAACGGAAAATATCCGAATGGTAGAAACGCGTCGAATCGAAGGTCAACACGAAAGACAGCAAGTAAATCGATAGCGGCAGCACCCATAGGAAAGGGATCGCGGCAATATTCTGCGACAAATGGTTCGACGTCGCAAGTAACAAGGCCGAAGGGAAAAAGGCCAGCGCCGCCCAAGTCACCTGATCGAGCCGACTCGGCGCCAATTCCGCGCTCGCCGGCGCCGTTTCTCCGGTGCGCGCCTGCCAAGCCAGCCAGCCCGCGCTGGCCACCCAGACTAAGTACAACCCGCTCCAGACGAGCGATTGATGGCGCAGCGAAATCGCCGGCTCAATCGCAAAGGGATAAGAGAGCAGAGCCAACAACGACGCCAGATTCGACAAGGCATAAAGCCGGTACGGCAGCGCCATCGTCCGTGCCGACCAAGCCTGCAACAGCGGCCCCGTGGTCGACAGCAGGAAATACGGCAGCCCCACCGTCGCGAGCAACACCAGCAAGATCCGCCCGATCGGCTCTTCCGTCCCCGCCGGCTTCAAACTCAAGGCCGGACCCAACGGCAGCCACAACACGCTCAACCCCAACAGCCCCATATGCACCAGACTCTGCTGCCGTACGGTCAGCCGCTTCACTAGCCAATGGGCATACCCGTAGCCCGCCAACAGAATCAATTGGAAAAACAGCAAACACGTCGTCCAGACGGCCGCCGATCCGCCGAACCACGGCACAATCATCTTCGCCACCACTGGCTGCACCAGGAACAGCAGAAAGGCGCTTAGGAATATCGCTCCCGCGTAGAGGGTCACTTGGCTTACGGAAGCCGCCGAATCTTCAGGCTGCGATACCAGGCGGCATCATTATGGTTCTGCAGGACGATCGGCGTCGCCTTCTGCTTGCGCTCCGTGAGCAGCTCGTAAACCCGGCCCTTCGTGGTCCAACGCTTCGCCAACCCTACCGGCACGGCCGGATCATTGAGCGAGGCATCGAGAACCTTCACCCCGTTCAGCCAATGCTCGATGCGGTCGTCTTTGACGACAATGCGCCCTTCGTTCCAGTCACCCACCGGCTTGGGGCCGGCGCCTTTGGGTTCGATCAACTGGTAGAGCGACCCCGCCCAGCTCTTTTGGCTTCGTTTGGCGTCGGCGTGCGCGGTGTTGTCGATCACCTGATACTCGAACGCCACCTG
>JBBQQS010000013.1:0-22744 GCA_038215525.1 Bryobacterales bacterium | reverse complement strand
ATAGCGATGCGCAAGTTTGGCCGGACCACCGAGAAAATATCCTCGATCGGTCTGGGCGGCTATCACCTGGGAATGCCCAAGGATTCCGCCACGGCCGTACGCATTATCAGAACCGCAGTAGACGGAGGGATCACGTTCCTGGACAACTGCTGGGACTACCACGATGGAGAAAGCGAGCGGCGAATGGGTCTCGCGCTACGAGACGGCTACCGGCAAAAGGCGTTTCTGATGACCAAGTTCGATGGACGAACCAAAGCGTCGGCAGCGAAGCAAATCGACGAATCGATGCAGAGATTGCAGACCGACCATATCGACCTCATGCAGTACCACGAGAACATCCGCATGGAGGACCCAGACCGTTTCTTTGCCGAAGGCGGCCCCCTGGAGGCTTTGTTGGCGGCCAAGCAGGCCGGCAAGATTCGCTACATCGGCTTCACGGGGCACAAGGACCCTGCCGTACATTTGCGCATGTTGGAAGTGGCGGCGGCACACCGCTTTCAGTTCGACAGCTGTCAGATGCCGCTGAACGTACTGGACGCACACTTCCGCAGTTTCGCCCAACAGGTGTTGCCTAAGTTGGTGGAACAGGGCATCGCGGTGCTGGGGATGAAGCCGCTGGCAGGTGGCGACTTGCCGAAGCTGAAAGCGGTGACCCCGGTGGAATGTCTGCATTACGCCTTGAATTTGCCGACTTCGGCGTTAATTACCGGTTGCGATACCGTGGCGCGGGTGGAGCAGGCGCTGGGGGCGGCGCGGTCGTTCCGCCCATTGAGCCCGACCCAGGTTTCAGCACTGCTGGAAAAGACGAAATCTTTCGCCATGAGCGGCAAGTACGAATCTTTTAAGACCACCACCAAACATGATGGGACTGCCAAAAACATTCATTGGATGGCTTAGAAGAAATGCCTCGCACCAAGCCTTGCAACCAGTTTAAATCGGCTGATACCTGGAGCCCTAAAACTGCACGAACTACCGGCAGCGTGCGCGTGCTATTGCGGGGTTTGATCAATAAAGATACAATCTTCTGGGTACCCGTATGCGAGACAAGCGTCTAACCACAAAGAGGGATGGCGGCCGGCCTAATGCAGCAGCGCACTCGCTGCCGAAAACGGCGAGCGGCATCCGCGGTCTCGACGAAATCACCGTTGGGGGCTTTCCGAGAGGTCGAACTACCCTGCTTTGCGGAGCGGCGGGCTGCGGGAAGACTCTCTTCGGAATGGAATTCCTGGTCCGCGGGGCTACCGAATACGCTGAGCCGGGCGTCTGCATTTCCTTCGACGAAACCGGCGAGGAACTGGCCGCCAATGTCGCGTCGCTGGGCTTTGATTTGAAAGATCTGGCCGCACGAAAATTGTTAGCCATCGACCATGTCTACATCGAACGCAGCCAAATTGAAGAAACCGGCGAATACGATCTGGAAGGCCTGTTCTTGCGATTGGCCTATGCCGTCGATTCCACCAAAGCAAAACGGGTTCTTCTGGATAGTGTTGAAACTCTGTTTGCGGGAATCGGCAATGAATCTATTCTCCGTGCCGAACTTCGGCGCCTGTTTCGCTGGCTGAAGGAGCGGGGTTTAACCGCCGTCGTCACCGCTGAACGCGGCGAAAATACTCTCACTCGACACGGCATCGAAGAGTACATTTCCGATTGCGTGATATTGCTCGATCATCGCGTTACAGAGGCGGTGACCACCCGCCGTCTGCGCGTGGTGAAGTACAGGGGCTCCAGTCACGGCACCAACGAGTACCCATTTCTGATCGATACGGATGGAATTTCCGTGCTTCCCCTCACTTCGCTCGAGTTGAATCAGGAAGCTTCAGATAAACGTGTTTCGACGGGGATAGCGGCGCTGGACGCGATGTTAGGCGGTGAAGGGTACTTTCGCGGCAGCAGCATTCTGCTCTCCGGGACGGCTGGCACCGGCAAAACAAGCCTGGCCGCCCATTTCGTGGACGCTGCGTGCGCCCGCGGAGAGCGATGCTTGTCATTCTCGTTCGAAGAATCGGCCCCGCAAATCGTCCGCAATATGCGGTCTATCGGCGTGAATCTCGGGCAATGGGTGGATGAAGGGGTCCTCCGCTTTCAGTCTATCCGGCCGAGTACATTCGGGCTTGAAATGCATCTGGTGATGATGCACAAGCTGATCGCGGAGTTCAATCCCAGCATCGTGGTAGTAGATCCTCTCACCGCGCTCCTCAGTGCCGGCGCGGAATTCGAGGCGCAGAGCATGGTGCTGCGGTTGGTGGACTTTTTAAAGTCAAAGGGCATTACCGCCCTGATGACGTCACTGGCGAACGTATCGGCTCCCACGCAGCAAACTGACGTTCAAATCTCTTCCATTGTGGATACCTGGATCTCGCTGCGGGATATTGAAAGTAGTAGCGAGCGCAACCGGGGGCTCTACGTTCTTAAGGCACGGGGCCTCGCCCATTCGAACCAGATCCGCGAATACGTGATCACCGGTAATGGCATCCAGTTCCGTGACGTTTACCTGGGAGGGGAAATGTTGACGGGCTCCGCGCGGATCGCTCAGGAGGCGAAGGACGCGACTGCGATGGTGCTGGAAGCGGAGGAGAGCCAACGAAAGAAAGCGATTCTGGAACGAAGAAGCAAAGTTCTGGAATCCCAAATTGCCGCCTTGCAGCTAGAATTAGAGTCAGAGGGGCAAGAGTTGCGCCAACTCGCCGCGCAAGGTGAACTCAGGACCCGAAAGCTCAATGACGATCAACGCGTAATGCAGAAAAGCCGGGCCGCCGAACCGGAGTTGGCCCCGAAATCTGCCAAGAAAGAAAGCAGCCGCAAATGAGTACAAAAGCGCAGCCCTCGAGAGTCTTGGACCGGCCTTTGGACCCGCCCTTGGACCTGCCCGGCGAAGTCTGGAATCTTAGGTTGTACGTGGCGGGGCAGACCGCAAAGTCGTTGCAGGCCTTTGCCAATCTGAAGCGGATTTGCGAAGAGCATTTGGCCGGCCGGTACAATATTGAGATAATTGACCTGGTGAAGCAGCCCCAACTCGCCGCGGGCGACCAAATTCTTGCCCTGCCGACGCTGGTGCGAAAGCTTCCTGAGCCGATCCGCAAAATCATCGGAGACCTTTCGAATACCGATCGCGTTCTGGTGGGTCTCGATCTTCGAACGAAGGAGTGACCGTTGGAGCCTTCCATGTCTAAGCAACCTCAAATCGTAGATTCCGCGGAGAGCTTTGAAGAGGCTCTTTCCCAGCCTAACGATGATCAATATCTTCTGCGTCTCTTTGTCGTTGGGAACACTCCACGCTCGGTGCGGGCCGTGGCGAATATCCGCGCCATCTGCGAGGAAACACTCCCTGGCCGCTACGCTTTGGAAGTGATCGACCTTTATCAACAGCCCGAATACGCCAAGCCGCAACAGATTGTGGTCGCTCCAACCTTAATCAGGGAGTTGCCTTTACCGGTTCGCAAAGTGATCGGCGACCTCTCCGATCGGGAACGCGTACTGGTAGGGCTGGATATCGTTCGAAAACCCATTTAGTGGATCACTATGGAAACAGACACCCACGAGGCATTAAGCGAGCGGATTCGGCAGCTTGAGGCTCGCCTCAAGGAAGTCGAAGCTCAACATCGGGAAGCCGAGGAGACATTGTTCGCGCTGCGTAGCGGACAAGTGGACGCGATAGTAGCGTCAGGCCCCGATGGCGACCGCGTCTACACACTGAAGGGAGCCGACGAGACCTACCGTGTTTTTCTGGAAGAAATGGCGGAAGGCGCACTGACACTGATGCCCGACGGCATCATCGTGTTTTCTAATCCGAAATTCCCGGCGCTCGTTGGCTTGCCAATGCAGAAAGTAGTCGGATCGCGGATCCAAGAGTTCCTCTCCGATGAAGGGGCTGAGACGTTGTCACTCTTGCTGGAGCGGGCACGGATCGAAAGCCAAAAACAAGAGTTCCACCTTGCTACCCAGGATGGTACAACGATTCCCGTCTATATTACGATGAACTATTTTGAGTACGGCGCCCTGGAATGTGTGTGCGCGGTGGTTACGGACCTGACCGATGAAAAACGGACCCAACAGGCGCTGAAAGCGGCAGAGGTGATCCGGGAAAGTGAAAAAAGTCTTCGTGCCGCCAATGAGGAATTGAAGCAGTTTACCTTCGCCGCGGCGCACGATCTGCGAGAACCCTTACGTAACATTCGGGGTTACACGGAACTCCTAGTGGACTCTATTGGGACTGGCTCCGATGGAGAGATTGCTTGCATGAAAAGCGTGATCGTCGAGGGCGTGCAACGCATGGAGGAGTTATTGAGGGATCTGCTGGATTATTCTGAGCTGACTGCCGACCAGGACGACCGAGATAGCCTTACCGATGCGAGCACTGCACTCAACAAGGCCCTCGCCAATCTGCAGACCGCCATTAAGGCGTCCAGCGCTCAGGTTTCCTCAGGCCCCTTGCCCTGGGTTTGCGGGCGGGAACAGAATTATGTGCAGTTGTTCCAAAACCTGATTGCCAACGCGATCAAGTACCGCGGTCCGCAACCTCCCCAGATCGCGATCTCGGCTCGCCGACAAGCAGACTCCTCCGTGCCCGGCGAGGTAGTGTTTTCGGTGCGCGACAATGGGTTAGGCATCGATCCGCAATATCGAATCCAAATTTTTGGCCTGTTCAAAAGATTGCACGGCAAGGACATCCCAGGAACTGGGATCGGCCTTCCCATCTGCCAGAAGATTGTTGAGCGCAATGGAGGTCGGATTTGGGTGGAGTCTGAGCTGGGTAAGGGATCAGAATTTTTGTTTACGCTACGAACCGCTGAGGCTGATAAAACGACTCATAGCCAGATCGACCTTACCTCTATCAGTAGTGTACCCACCGAACCTGTGTGACACCTGTGCCTCTCCAGTCATTTGTTCGAAGCGGGCGATATTGGGCGGAGAAGCCTGGAAAACTCGAGAAACATCTGGAGCAGGGGAGCAGGGTCTTGCCGTACAGTTTTTCGGTGCGAGCGGCGTCAAGTTTTCCGTGTCAGGCATTAGCCGGCGCGAGCGACCGGTAACCCCAAAGGAGCAACATCGCGCCGACGACCGACATGATGAAGCCAGCGGGCTCGCCCGGGGCGTAAAAACCCAATATCCGCCCCAGAAACGAGCCAGCTACCGAGCCGATGATGCCGATAATCGCGGTAATGATGAAGCCGCCCGGGTCGCGGCCGGGCATCAACATCTTGGCGACAATCCCAATTAACAAACCGATCAAAAACGTGTAAATCATCTTTTCTCACTTCCTTCGCGAAAACGCGTGCTATTAACCAAGCAATTTAATAGCCACAGCTAGATGTCGTCGCGGGAAATCGCGTCCTACGGCGTCCCGAAGATCCGCTTCACAGCATGCCTCTTGGTCCAACCTCCGTTCATTTGCGAACGGCTCAGTGGCTGAGACACCGTTACCGCTCTTCATTGTCCATTTGCCCGGGCACAATTGAATAGGGCCAATCACTCGAAGCCGCCGAAAAACGTGTTAGAGGGCAGAAACTTTCCGGCTGCGCGGCAATAAGTGCCAACCCTAACCTTGTCGCCGAGTTCAGTGTTTCAGCAGGTGTTTGCAGGTGGATCGGCTTCCGGTGCCCAGAGTGCACCTTCCATCGGCCACCTACCTACAGCGCCCAATTGGAGTGCGCCTCCACGCTGTCACACTGGAACGATTTACTCGGTTAGGTTTGGCCACTAAGTTGCTTTAGATACTGTCGATCGGTCTGCCGCGATCAAGTAATTGAGAAGAGCTTAGCTCCGGCCAGAAGTAACGCGCCCCAAACCCGCCGAGGATGGGGACGATTCAAAAGGCACCGCAGAAGGACGGAGCGTCATCCGTCCACCATGGCGCACGACCTGTCGACCGCTGAGTCGTCCAAGGCTCCGCAGATCTCCGTAAAACTGGACAGAAAAAAGGAAATTCGAAATGACTGAAAATAAACTCATTCGGGACATGATTGAAGCGTCACCGGACCGTCGGAATTTTGTCCGCAAGCTCGGCCTCGCCGGTGCCATGGCCACAGCCGCGGTATCGGGGTCGAAGCAATTGCGTGCGCAAAGCGCGATCAGCGATCTCGATATCGCGCAATTTGCCCTGAACCTCGAATACCTGGAGGCCGAATTCTATACGGCGGCCACTACCGGGCAGACGATTACTCAAATGGGCATGGCGGTAAGCGGCTCAGGCACCGCCGGCCCCACCACGGGCGGCGCACAGGTGACCTTCGCCGATGCGGCCATCCGCAATATTGCTTTGGAATTGGCTTCCAATGAACAGACGCATGTCAGGTTATTGCGTGATCTGATCACCGCCAACGGCGGCACTCCGGTGGCCAAGCCTGCCATCAATCTGGCGGCGTTAGGCATCGGCTTTGGCAGCCAATCTGACTTTCTCGTAGTGGCGCGCGCTCTCGAAGATGTTGGCGTCACAGCGTACGCCGGCGCAGCGCCTTTGATTCAAGACAAAGCGATTCTGGGTTCCGCGGCTCGGATCTTGGCGGTGGAGGCATTTCACTCCGGCGCCATCCGCACGCAGATCGCCCGGCTAAATATTTCCACGACCGCTGTCGACCCCGTGGACCGCCTCCCACCGCCTTCCGGTACGCTCTATTTCCCCACCGACGCCAACGCACTTTCCGAAGTACGTTCGCCCGGCGAGGTGCTGAGAATCGTCTACGGCGGAACGTCGAACGCCACCTCTGGCGGCTTCTTCCCCACCGGCGTCAACGGCAACCTCAAGACGGCGTCGCCTGCGGCGTCTGTGCCCTCCGGTAACTCCATTACGGCCAGCCCCAATCCGATCCCGGTACAGGCCGGCAATCTTGGCCGCACCAACATCTCCTGGAACGCCCCGATGGCCAGTGTGGTGGAAATTCGCATCGGTAGCCCGACGGGCCAACTTTTTGCGATGCAAGGCCCCACTGGTTCCATGATGACCGGCACCTGGGTTCAAGAAGGCACCACGGTGTTTCTCGTGGATGTCAGCAACGGCAAAACGGCCAGTCAGGCGAATGTTCTGGCGTCGGTCGTACTTCGCCTTCAGCGCAGCTAAATCTCGCTACTTTGAGGCATTGGGCAGGCTTGCTCCGTATTGAGCCTGCCCATTTTCTTTTTTCGGCGCTCACTTTTGCTTATCGTAGAGGAGATGCATTCCCCACCGAACGACACGTACGCCCAAGCACTAGAAGCGGAGAAACGGATCTACGCGCATTGCGAGCAGGTGCACAATTTACCACCAGCTTTTCATTATTGGTCGAATCGGCATTTGCTGCCGTTACTGAGGGAACACGGGTTTGATTCTCCGGACGCCTTATTTCTGAAGATATTGTCCGAACAGTGTGCGTCTGGATTACCGGTCCGCTTCCTGAGTATTGGGGCTGGCAATGGTGACCTTGAGCTACAACTGGCCCGCCAATTGTCGAAGTCCGGATACGAAAACTTCGTCATTCACTGCCTGGACCTGAACCCACAGATGCTAGAGCGCGGTCGTGCCGCGGCGGAATCGGCGGGGTTCACGAAGCGGTTGCATTTCATTCAGGCCGACTTCAATCAATGGACGGCGAGCCACGAATATGACGCCGTGATGGCGAATCAGGCGTTGCATCATGTAGTGAATCTCGAAGGCCTATTCGGAGAGATCCAACGCAGTTTAAGGGCCAGCGGCGCATTTGTTATTTCTGATATGGTCGGCCGTAATGGCCATCAGCGTTGGCCTGAGGCTCTTCGCCTGGTGCGCGAGTTCTGGAGGACCCTTCCCCCCTCTTATCGGCAGAATCAATTACTCGGCATTTATGAAGAAGAATTTGCCGATTGGGATTGTTCTGGTGAGGGATTTGAAGGCGTGCGCGCGCAGCATATTCTCCCGCAGTTACTCGAGCGATTTCATTTCGAATTATTCCTGCCGTTCGGAAATCTGATCGACCCCTTTGTTGACCGGGCGTTCGGGCATCACTTCAACGTCGACTCGGCATGGGATCGCGGCTTTCTGGATCGCGTGCATGCGCGTGATGTGGAAGAGATCACCGCTGGACGATTGACCCCCACGCACTTACTTGCCGTGATGAGACAACAAAGCGATGCGCGGACGATTCCAACGGAAACACTGCGGCGTTATGTGCGCGAAGACAAGTTTTCCTCTCCGACGGAAATCTCCGCCGAGACTATGCCGTATGAGTGGTCGGCATGGCCACACTCGGCACAGGCGGAGTTGGAGATTGCCTGTTCGCGGCTGGCGGACTTTCAGTCGAAACCAAGCCGATTGATCCGCGAGCGGACCGCTTGGGCGTTGAGCCTCCAGGCGGACCTCGAAGCAGCAAAGGCGCATCTGCGGCGCGGGGAGCATGAACTCGCCGAACGCACGGCATGGGCGCGCGGGCTGGAACTTGAGACCGCAGAATACAGACGATGTCTGCTCCAGATTGAGCAGGAACTGGAGGAGCGAACCGCTTGGGCCCACAGGTTACGGGATGAGGCCGCGTCGTTTGCCTTAATTGCCCAGGAGCGTTTCGGGGAACTGGAGGCGCGAACGGCCTGGGCCCAAAGCTTAGACGCCGAATTGCAGGAATGCGGCAACCGGACGCTGCGGCTTCAAGAAGAGTTGCGGGCGCAGAGCGCGCTTACCCGCGATTTACAGGCTCGCCCCTACAGACACTTTGCCCGACACTTGGTGCACCGGGTGAAGCAGCGGTGCGGTTTCATTTAGCCTGCTTGCAGATTCCGACCGCAAACATGAATTGCCGGCCAGATGCTGCATGCGCCGCCTAACTCCGGTCAGGGCGACGCGGCTGGGTCAATTGGTGCATTTCGCCGATTTCCGGCGAACTGCCGGTTAACCAGGCTTTAGCTATTTCATACAGGATTATCGGCTTAGGTTTGTTCACTTCGAGAAACTGAGCTTCATGAATCGTTACCGCTATCAAGACCAATCGTGGATCGTCCGCCGTGCCATGCCGTGGATCTCCTCCTTTGGGAAACCACACTTCCCAGTCCTCCGCATATAGTTCGTGAATCTTCCGCGAATCGCGGGTTGAAATAGCGGTTCCGGAGACTGATATCCACTCCATGTTTCCGTCTCGATAGTACGTCAGATTCACGTGAGGATCCTGATCCAGGTGAGTGATCTTTTGCGTTTCTGCGGAAGTAACAAACCAAAGGTCGGCGCCATCGGCCCGCTTCTGATTCGCCATCGGACGAGAGACTAAGTGCCCGTCCGCGCGTCGCGTGGTCATCATCGCGATCTTCATGTCTTCGATCAGGTTATAAAACGTTTGCAGCTCTTGACTCATGGACCCTCACTCTTCTTGTACTCTGCCATCCGAAGCGCACTTTATTCGAGGGCTTGGTAGTCACCTTCTTTGCAATTGAACACCCATCTTTTGAGAAGGCGTTTGGGAGAGCCTGGCACTCGGAGAGAAGGGAAACGAAGATGAGGATAATGAAAGACATAGATCGGCACGGTGAAGCGGACCCCCCTTGAGTAGAAGGAAATGTTGCGTAGATGACTGGCAATGGCAGGTTCTTGGATGGCAGTTTTTGCCGCGAACCAGGAGCTTGCAGGAACCAAGTCGCCCAAACCGCCAAAACTACTCAGCTCTCGCAAGGGTCCGGTAGGAATGCCGGCGCGCCGCGCGCCATCCGTCGAGACCGGTGCCTGCGGTTAAGCGGCATCGGCACTCGCCCGGCAGATCGCGACAAAGCCACCCCGCGACGATTGAGCGCCATCAAGGCTTCAGCCGACAAAAAAACGCCAATCACCGCCATGCCTCCGATTGTTAACATCCAGGCACGAAATGGAATTCGTATGGTCAACATGATCCTCGAAGCCCAAGCCCAACAGTTTCTGGACGCGGCCGCCGCCGAAGGTGGCCCGCCCATCTATACCCTTCCCCCGGCGCAAGCGCGCCTAGTGCTGGAAAAAGCGCAATCCGGCTTCAACGACCAGTTTCCCGCCGACATCGAAGACCGCATCTTGCCGGCCGGGCCAAGCGGCCAGGTCCACGTACGGATCATCCGACCCACTGCCTCGCGCAGCCGCCTTCCGGTCATCCTGTTCTTTCACGGCGGCGGCTGGATCCTCGGTAGCGAGCTCACCCACGACCGTCTGGTTCGCGAACTCGCCATTGGCTGCGACGCCGCGGTGGTCTTCGTGAAGTTCACCCCCTCCCCCGAGGCCCACTACCCGGTCGCCCTTGAGGAAGCCTATGCCGCCACGGTGTATATCGCGGAACATGGCGACGAACTCGGCCTCGACGGTGGGCAACTTGCCGTTGTCGGGGATAGTGCCGGCGGCAACTTGGCCACCGCCGTAGCGATGTTGGCGAAGCAGCGCGAAGGGCCGCGCATTCTTTGCCAAGTGCTGTTTTACCCGGTCACGGAGGCGGCGATGAACACCGAATCTTACCGCGAGTTCGCCGCCGGACCCTGGCTTACCAAAGCCGCCATGGCCTGGTTCTGGCAAGCCTATGCGCCGGACCCCGCCACGCATAGCGAGCCCACCGTATCCCCCAACCGAGCCACCGTCGAAGAACTCACCGGACTGCCCCCGGCCCTGGTGATCACTGCCGCGAACGACGTCCTCCGCGACGAAGGCGAAGCCTACGCTCTGAAGCTGATTCAAGCCGGCGTCGAAGTGACGGCCGTTCGGTTTCAAGCAACCATTCACGATTTCGTGATGCTGAACAATCTTGCCGAAACCGAGGCCTCTCGCACCGCCGTCGATCTCGCGGTGGCCAAGCTTGCCGAGGTTTTCGACTAAAGGCTCCGCGGCAACCGCAAGTCGTCTTCTAGCTCTTAAACTTTGTCTCTGAGATACTAGGTTGGCCGATTCCACAATTCCTGACTGGAACGGTTATAGGCACTATTCGCATCGTGCGGATTATTGGTGTGTAACTTGCCTTCGGATTCGTGCGGAGTGGTGATGTCCTCGGTTTCGCGCCTTGCTGGCGCGGTCTTTCTCTACACCTTCTTTCGCCCACCGGGTCAGGCACGCCAGAATTAACCCGTCCAATTTCTAGAAGTTGAATAGCGCTTGTGCGGCAAACTCAAGATATTGTGGTAAGCCCGATGGCCATCCAATTGCTTAGAGGATGCCGTACGAATCCTAGACACGGTTTATTCGTGCAGAAAGAAGGTAGAAATGAACGATCTGAAAGACAAAGCTAAGGACAAGATTGACGCTACCGCGGAAGCGGGTAAGAAGGCGGCAGCGAAGGTGGCTGACAAATCGAAGGACCTAGCTCAAGCCACCGGTGAGAAGCTGGAGCAGGGGGCGAAAAAGTTGAAAGGCGCCTAAGTCGGGCACTCCAAACGGAACTTTATGAAACACCTCAAGAACCTCTTTGTTGGTCTATTCCTCCTGGCGGCGTTAGGCTCAGCCCAGACTCCCTCGAGCGGCACTGCCGCCGACAATACCAAAGTGAACAAACGCGATCAGAACGCCAACGCTAAGACGGCGGACCAGCAAAAAATGAATGCTGCCGATCAGGAATGCACTCGCGCCATTCGGCAGGCAATTATTGCCGACAAGTCTCTTTCTACCTACGCACATAATGTCAAGATCATCACCGTTAACGGCATGGTGACCCTGAAAGGGCCGGTTAGATCGGATGACGAGAAGAAGATCGTGATGGCGAAAGCCATTGAGATCACCCACAGCGCGGACAAAGTCGCTGACCGTATTTCGGTTAAGCGATAAAAGTCAAGTAACTAAAAGAGAGTAGGAATTAACATGAGTAACGATAATACTGCCGTTTTCGGTATCTACAAGAACAGCGCCTCCGCAGAGCGTGCCGTGGATCGAATAGTCGCCGCTGGATTCTCCAGCAGTGATGTTTCGGTGCTGCTTCCTGACAACAACAGCTCAAGGGATTTTGCCCACGAGAAGAACACTAAGGCTCCCGAAGGTACCGCCACCGGCGTTACAGCTGGGGGAGTGGTAGGGGGGACGCTCGGGTTGCTTGCCGGGATCGGCGCCTTAGCCATTCCTGGTGTGGGCCCACTCATCGCCGCAGGCCCCATCATGGGAGCTTTGGCGGGCCTGGGAGTGGGTGGCACTGTTGGCGGCCTGATTGGCGCTTTGGTCGGCATGGGCATTCCTGAATACGAAGCTCACCGGTATGAAGGCCGGGTGAAAGAAGGGGGCGTATTGCTATCGGTGCACTGCGACACTTCCGAGGAGGTGGCGAGGGCTAAGGAACTCCTGGAGCACTCTGGCGCGGAGGACATTTCCTCGACCGGTGAGGTCGCGGTTAGTTCGACCGCGACCAGCGCGTAAAGGCGTTATAGCCCATCGCGCACCGCTGTTTCGTTTGGAGGAGGGCCCTACCCTCCTCCAAACGCCAAGGAGGCGAAATCCATCAAACCGCAAGTGGGGAGACACCGCCGCTTACAACGCAGCAAGGGATGCCAGTATCTGACGATCAAAATTCTCTGCGTATCGGCGCTCGCGGCCCCACGCTCCTTGGAACTTCCATTTTCGCGAGAAGATCTTTCACTTCGACCATGAGCGAATTCCGGAGCGCGTGGTTCATGCGCGCGGTTATGGAGCCCACGGTTTTTTTGAGACGAATGATTCGCTAGCCGATATTACCGCAGCGGATCTATTTCAACGCAAAGGTACGAAGACGCCTGCCTTTGTGCGTTTCTCCACCGTAGCGGGAAGCAAGGGCTCGGCCGACGTGGCGCGGGACGTTCGCGGCTTTGCGGTCAAGATTTATACCCAACCGGGAAACTGGGACTTGGTCGGCAACAACATCCCCGTTTTCTTCATTCAGGACGCGATCAAGTTTCCGGATCTCATTCACGCGGCCAAGGAAGAGCCCGACCGCGGATTTCCCCAGGCCCAAACTGGCCACGACAACTTCTGGGATTTTATTTCGCTGATGCCGGAGAGCATGCACATGGTGATGTGGATCATGTCTGACCGCGCATCCGCGGTCTTTCGGTTTATGGAAGGGTTTGGCGTGCACACCTTTCGTTTAGTTACCGCAGAAGGGAAATCGACCTTCGTCAAGTTTCATTGGAAGCCTAAGCTGGGCATGCAGTCGGTCCTTATGGAACGAGGCAGTCAAAATCAATGGCGCAGATCCCGATTTTCACCGTCGCGATTTATGGAACTCAATTCAAGCTGGCAATTATCCCGAGTGGGAACTTGGGCTGCAGCTCTTCGATGAAACGTTTGCGGACTCTTTCGAGTTTGACGTGCTCGACCCGACCAAGTTGATTCCCGAAGAACAAGTCCCCATTCGACGTGTGGGGCGGCTGGTTTTGGATCGCATGGTGGACAATTTCTTCGCGGAAACTGAGCAGGTCGCCTTCTGCACCAGCAATATCGTGCCCGGCATCGATTTCAGCAACGACCCCCTTCTCCAGGGCAGGAACTTCTCGTACCTAGATACGCAAGTTAAACGTTTGGGTGGGCCGAACTTTACCCAGATCCCCATCAACGCTCCGAAATGTCCGATGCATCACTTCCAGCAGGACGGCCATATGGCGATGGTCAATCCAAAAGGACGCGTCAATTTTGAACCTAACTCGTCTCATGGCGAAGCGGGGGGTCCACGCGAGAGTCCGGACACTGGCTTTCGATCGTACCCGGCGCCAGAAAACGGGGAGAAGCTCCGCATTCGGTCCGAGACGTTCTCGGACCATTACAGCCAAGCCCGGCAGTTCTTCATCAGCCAAACCGTTTGTGAGCAGGGCCACATCGCGGACGCTCTGGTATTTGAACTTAGCAATGTGGAAGCACTCGCCATTCGGGAGCGCATGGTATCCCACCTACCGAATATTGATCGCGGCCTTGCCCAACGGGTCGCCGAAGGCCTCGGAATGAAAATGCCGCCGGCTGCAATTCCGGCGCGCGAACCGTTGGCCGACTTGCCGCCTTCTCCTGCATTGAGTATGGCGAAAACCCTGGCGCACACTTTCAAGGGCCGGAAGGTGGGTGCCCTTGTCACTGACGGCGCTGATCGGGAAACTGTCGATGCCTTGCGAGCCGCACTTGAAACCGAAGGCGCCCAGTTGGTACTCATCGCACCAGCGATAGGCGGTGTCATGGCGAGCGATGGTAAGCTCCTTCAGATAAATCACAAGCTCGGCGGCGGCCCGTCGGTTTTGTTCGATGCCGTTGCCATCATGCCGTCAACTGCCTGTGCAGCAGAGCTTCTGAAGAGCTCCGCTGCGCGCGACTTTGAGGTCGACGCCTTTACTCACTTGAAGTTCATCGCCTACACCGGCGCGGCCCTTCCGCTATTCGAAAAGGCGGGTATTCCAGCCGATCTCGATGAGGGCTGCGTAAGCCTGTCACAGAGTGGAATTGCTGACTTTGTCACAAAATGCAGGTAATTAAGGTTGTGGGATCGAGAGCATCTGCTTCACGTTTAGGACCATCCCATTTTTTGCGGCGCGTCTGTGAGCAATTCGCTCCCTCGCGCCTAAGTCGCGTACTTGTAGAAAATATCCTCCTCGATTCTCAAGAATAAGCGCACACCATGCTGCCGGTTTTCCGTGTTGCCGGAGTGTCCCGCAGCTGACGCCGTCTCCTTCTTCTTCCGGTACTTCGGATCGGGCGTCACATGAAAGTCGCAATTGAAGTCGCTGTCGTGGGACGAAAACCACGCAATACTCCATTCCTTTTGTTGTTTATTGGCCTCAAGCTTTGCCAAGGGAGCGCGGGAAGCGGCGACGAACGTGGTGTCGCGTTGCTTCAGCAGTGAGAGGTCGCCCAGCGCATCCAAAAAAGTGGTGCAGCCCGAGTAGCCTTTCTCCCAAGCCGGGTCGAACATAAGGTGATAGACGATGAGCTGCCGGCGACCCTCAAAAAGATCCTTAAGACTCACTTTGCCCTTCGGGCCATCGAAAAGGTAGTTCTTTTCAACCTTCACCATGGAAAGTCGGAGCCGATTCGCATTCACGCGATCATAGTGCTTGGTAAGTTCCTCTTCATCTGCCTGAAGTTTGTCGAGCTCGGTAAGCCACTGCTCTCTCGAAAGGATCTGTGGACGTGCAATTGTACTTGTTGTCATCAATCGTCTCTCTGCTTCGGTCTTTAGTCGTTGGGGCGATTTTATTTGCCACTTCTATGTCGATGGCCCAGAATTTGAGAAGCACGCAGACCACCAAACCGCTGGTAATGGTTTTCGACCCTCAATGGGTCTGGCCCTGCCAGAAATGATTTTCAAACTCCATCGTCTTGTATTCGGCTCCGCTCGACATCGTTTCGCCACGCGAAAATCCCGCGAATTCGATCGGCCAGTTTGAGCCGCCGCAAGGTGCATTACACCAAGCCCGGCAGTTCTCCATCAGCCAAGCCGCCTATGAGCAGGGTCACATCGCCTACGCCCTAATCGATTGACCGACGTTTCCAGATCAGCACCACCACATGGCAACAGCGTCCAGGAGGACCTAAGGCGCCGCCGAGCTTATAGCTCACTGGGAGTCGCGCATCAAAGGCTTTCAATCTTGGGATCAGGATAACTCGCCGTAGCTCGTCGCTGATGTACCGCGTGCAGAGAGATGTTACGCAGCGCCACTTGCCCCGCTCTCGATCGCAGGTAGTCGATGCCCGCGTTCCGCGCGATTCGTTTCACATGCGCAGCCAGAAACCATACCTGCGGCTCGTCGATGAGGCGGGGCTGGCTCACCACCAAGTGATTCGATCCGTGTTCGCCGGCGATGGCGACTCTTTTCGCGGGCCCGCGCACGCCGGAAAGCATTTCTTCCTTGGAACAGAATATACGCGGCACCTGGACCGTCAGCTCTTCGCGGTCATTCGAGGTCCGCGTCAAGTGCGCGGATAGCATTTGTTGGATTTTCCCGGCGAGCCAAACTGCCGGTTCTTCCTGTTGTTCATCATGCTCATCGCACACGATGGAGCCAGAGCAATGTTGTGTAGCAACGGATTTCACATTCCCCCCCAGTGCAAGCCAATTGTCAATCGCGAAAAACGTCGATTTTGGGGATCTCAGTGCAGAACCTGCACCAAGAACACCTGGGATGAAGCAACATTTACCGTATTGGGGGGGATTTCGGATCACGGAGCATTTCTCACGAACAGGCTTTCCAGGCATGCGCTTCCAACTACTCGGTGGTCTTCATACCCCTTGATAAGGCACCCAAGAATTGGCGCTTTTGCACAAACATATTCAACCGAAGGAAACAATGGCCGCGCTACAAACCAGGATCTTTAAGCCGCTCCTCGTGTGCGGGACTGATTTGGAACCCGATGTGATGACCCCGTCAAGCGCTCACCGTGGCCGACGCCGCCGGTGCAGCTTCCGCCTGAGGCGGCTTGCGCGGACGGCCCAGGGCTTGGCGTGTCACTGGACCCCATACTTGCGTTCCATCTGGTCCACAAACTCTGGAGACCCAAACGCCGTGTCGTGGCGCGTCGCCAACCGTAAGGCCGCGGCTTCGCGCCGGGTCAAGGTCCCCAGACTCTGGCGCCAATCTTCTGGGCTGGGCCAGTTTTGCGCAAACTCGCGCGTGTCGAGCCCACGCCGGTGCCCCACCCGAGGGCTCGGTGCCAAGCCCTGATGAGCGCGCGCCGAGGACCACTCCCCATCTTCCGCCCGCGTTCACCATCCGGGCCCGTATGGGGTTCAGTTCGGTGTACCGCAGGGCCGTCGCCCCATGCGCTGGGTGCAACACGGCCGAATAAAATCGGCCCTGCCAGACGCGGCCAGTCTGCCGGTGGGTCACATTGCGGTGGGTGGCATACAAACCGTTCAGGTCCATCATGAAGAGGGACACCGCATCGGGTTGGTGCCCCACCGCCACCAGGTGAAAGTGCTTTGACATCAAGCGTTAACCGGCGATCCGCACCGCACGCTCTTCACTGCGTATGGCCATCAGCGCCACAAAATCCTCCCGATCGGCGTCAGTCAGAAACACGCGCTGCTTGTCGTTGCCTTCAGCCAATACCCTGGCGGGGCGAATCGATTCTTACGGGACATGGAACCTCCGTAAGGTAGTGTGTTTTTGCGCCAATTATTCTCATTTATCTTTAAGAAAAATGCGGTGGAGTCGGACCCCACCGCATCCTGAAGCCGCTAATGTGTTGACTTATCATGCGCTTGTCTCGATACAAAGAATACTTGGTGGATGCCCCCATCTAGGCAAAAGTATATTGTTATGGGGTCTTCATTGGCGCGTCGATCTAATCATCCACCCTAACTTGCCCGCTGGCGTAAATCGGCCACCGCGCTCACCAGTGCTTGGCGGTAAAGTGCCGAATCGGCTGACCAGGAGATGACGTCGAAGCCGAGGCCCATCCACTGTTCGGCCTGCTCCATGTTGCCGGGCTGAATGCCCAGGCGGCAGCCATGTTTCTTGCCGGCGGCGATAACGGTGGAAAGCGCCGCGAGGAAGTCAGGATGTTGGAATTGCGCGGGAATGCCCATCGATTGCGACAGGTCGAAGTGGCCCACCCACAGCAGGTCGACTCCGGGCGTGGCGGCGATGGCCTCGGCGTTCTTCACCCCCGCCGGCGACTCGATTTGGCAGATGATGACCGTGCTCTCATTGCTCTCGCGGAAGTACTCGACGGCGGGAAGAGGCAGAAAGTCAGTATGGGCGGTGCCAATACCGACGCCGCGGTTGCCGAGCGGCGCGTATTTCACCGCGTCGACGATCATCTTGGCCTGCTCGGCCGATTCGACGTTGGCGATCATGATGCCCAAGGCGCCCGCGTCCATCACCCGCGCCAGGAAATGATACTGCGCCTGCGGCACGCGCACCATCGGCGCGAAGGAGCACGCCTTGGCGTAGGCAATCAGGTCGAAGATACGCTCCATGCCGAAGCCCGAGTGCTCCATGTCGTAAATGACGAAGTCGAGGTCGGCGGACTCGAGGATCTTGGCCATGCCGCGGGTGCCGAACTCCCACACCATGTGGCCAATGGGCATCCGTCCGGCGGCGAGCGCCTCTCGAAAGCGGTTGTTTTTCATACTTGTCTCCGGTAACGGGCGAGTTTCTCTTGGAAGCCGGGTCGCGCCAGGACGTCTTTATTGACGATGGCCGCCGGCGTCTCACCGCGAGCCACCATCAGAATGTTGTCGCAGGCTTCGAGGCTGTTGTCACGGGCTAGTTCTTCGGTCCAGGCTAGGCCATGCGGCGCCAGGATCACATTGTCGAGCTGCCGCAACGGGCTATCCATGGGCAGCGGCTCCACCTCGAAAACGTCGAGGCCGGCGCCGGCGATCCAGTGCTCCTGTAGGGCTTGGATCAGGGCGGCTTCCTGCACGATGGGTCCGCGGGCCGTGTTGATGAAATACGCGGTGGGCTTCATCCGCCGCAGCAGATCGGCGCCGACGATACCGCGCGTCGCGGTCGAGAGCGGCGTGTTGACGGTAAGGTAGTCGCTCCGGGCAAAGAGCTCTTCCATCGTGACGAGTTCAACTCCCAGCGACTGGGCGACGTCCGGCGAGACGTAGGGATCGTGCGCCAGGAAGCGGCCGAAGCCGATGGAGCGGGCGAGGCGAAAGAGTTCCTGGGCGATGTTGCCGCAACCGAGCGAACCCAACGCGCGCCCCTGCGGGCTGCAGCCCAGGCGCGGCAGGTCACCACGCCACTTCCCTTTCCTCACCAGCTGGTCCTGCCCGACGACGTTCGAGCCCAGGGCGAGAATCAGGGCCAGGATGGCTTCGGAGACCGGGCGGCGCACGGCGCCGGGCGTGATGGCCAAGGCAATGTCGTTGGCGGTGAGGGCGTCGACATCGATCATGTCGTAGCCTACGCCCCAGCGGGCGATCAGCGCGGTGCGAGTGACGCCGACGACGCTAGCGGCGGTGAATTGGACGGCCAAGGCGAGGACGGCGTCGTAGTCGTTGAGGCTGGTGGCGGAGACGACGTTGCCGGGTTGGGCAGGCATCGGCTGAGCGTCAAGCCAAGCCAGGTTACCCAGCTTACTTTCCACCGGCGCCTCAAATTTGCCCTTTACTTCGGCATAGAAGTCGGGCGTTATGCCGACGAGAAAAGGTGAGTCCATGTCCTTAAGGATTATAATGCAAAAGCTTGGACTCCTTATCACGACTGCGACTGGCGGCGATCGCCGACGACTATACGGGGGCGTCGGACCTGGCCGGCATGCTCTATTCGGAGGGCGCGCGCACATTGCAAACCTTCGGCGTGAGCGAGTCGCCCTTGCCCGCTGGCTACGATGCCGTGGTGGTGAGTTTGAAGACCCGCAGTTGCGCGGCAGACTCCGCCCAACAACAAACGCGGCTGGCGATGAAACAGCTAGCGGCCCTCGCGCCGCGTCAGTGGCAGTTTAAGTATTGCTCGACCTTTGATTCAACGGCCGCAGGCAACATCGGGCCGGTGGCGGAGGCGATGCTCGACGAACTCGGCGCGACGTTTACCGTCGCCGTGCCGGCCCTGCCGGTAAATGGCCGGAAACAGTATCTGGGGCATTTGTTTGTAAACGGCGAGTTGCTGGCTGAGTCGCCGCTCCGGTGGCATCCCTTGAATCCGATGACGGACAGTAATCTGGTACGGCATTTGCAACGGCAAACCGGGCGCCGGGTGGGCTTGATCACCCTGGAGATGGTGCGCAAGGGGCCCCAGGCGGTGCAAGCGGAGTTTACGCTCCTGCAGAGGGAGGGAGTCGCGATCGCGCTGGTGGATGCGATTGAGGATGGCGACTTGAGCGTCATTGGCGAGGCCTGTGCGGGCCTGCGCTTGGTGACCGGTGGCAGCGGCTTGGGCGCCGCGCTGGCGCGCACTTGGACGGGCACACGCAAGCAAACGGCAAGGCCGCCGGCGGCTACGGCCAGGCCGACGCTGATCTTGTCCGGCAGTTGCTCGCGGCAAACGCTGCGACAAGTGGAACGGCTGCCACGGGAGCCCCTCCGCCTGGACCCTCGAGAGATGCAACTCGAGGAACTGGTCGCCGAAGCCCGCCGGCGTATGGAACGCGAAGGATTGGCGGCCATCGTGTCGTCCGCGGGGCCAGAGCATCAAACCCCCGGTGCGCAGCAGTCGGTGGAGGCCGCTTTCGCTCAACTCGCGCGGGAGTTACCCGCCGAACAAGTGATTGTCGCCGGCGGCGAGACGTCGGGCGCGGTGGTGGAGGCGCTGGGGATTTCCGCGGTCGAAATCACGGGGATGATTGACCCCGGCGTGCCCAGCTTACTCGCTATCGGTGGCCGGCCCGTGCGCCTGGCCTTGAAGAGTGGTAACTTCGGCCGCGACGACTTCTTCGCCGCCGCCATACAGCATTTGGAGCGCACATGATTCCTGAACTCGCCAAACTTTGCGATGTCGCCGAAAGCTTTCACGCGCGGGGCTATGCCTTCGGCTCCACTGGCAATCTCTCGGTGCGCGTGGATGACGAGGTATGGATTACACCCACCGGCCGCAGTTTTCGTGGCCTAACGCCCGCGGACTTTGCCTGCGTCACGCTTACCGGCGAGCGCAAAAACGATCGTCGCCCTTCGAAAGAATATCCGTTTCATCTGGGCTGTTACCGGGCGGCGGGCGAGCGGGCGAAAGCCTTGGTGCACTTACACTCCACTTACTCAGTGGCGCTTTCTTGTCTGGCGGAATTAGACCCGCAACAGCCGTTGCCGATTATTACACCGTACTATTTGATGCGGGTGGCGCCCTTGGGCATTGTGCCGTACTTACGCCCAGGGTCTGCCGAGTTGGGTGCAGCGGTGGAAGCCGCAGCCGGCGCGCATGACTGCCTGCTATTACTCAACCACGGCCTGATTTGTTTGGGCGGCTCGATCGAGGAGGCCGTCGATCGAGCGGAGGAGTTAGAAGAGACGGCGAAGTTACATTTCCTGCTGCGCGGCGAAGGGACGCGCAGTTTAACCGCGATGGAGCAAGCCGAGATCTGGAAGGTCTATCGGAGTTAGCGCAAGATGGCCGAGCGGCTGGCAAATTCGAGCAAGGCCGAGGGCAGGACGCCCAGCACGATGGTCGCCGTAGCAGCAGTGACCCAGCCAAATTGCAGGCTGGAACTCGCGGGTTCCAGGTTATCGACGGCCGCCGAAGGCTCATGCGTATACATCACGACGATGACCCGTAGGTAATAGTAAGCGGCCACCGCGCTATTGAGTAAGCCCAATACGGTTAGCCAAACCATGCCCGCATCGAGCGCGGCTTTGAAGATATAGAATTTACCGAAGAAGCCAGCCGTCAATGGCACCCCGATCAGCGAGGTGAAGAAGATGGTCATCACGAGAGCGGCTAGGGGCTGGCGCGCGGCGAGGCCGGCAAAATCGTCGACGTTCAGGTGCTTTTCGCCTTTGGCGGCGACGTAACTTACGACAGCGAAGGCGCCGACATTCACGAAGGCGTAAGAGGCCAAATAAAACATGGCGGCCGCCGTGCCCACACTCGAGTGCGAAGTAACAGCCACCATGACGTAGCCGGCATGGGCAATAGAAGAGTAAGCCAATAAACGCTTAATGTTCGTTTGGCGCAGCGCGGCGAAGTTACCGATGATCATCGTGAGTAAGGCGGAGACCCAGAACACGGGCTCCCATTTCTCAAAGCTTGCATCGAAAGCGGTGGTAAAGACGCGCAGGAAGATTGCAAAGGCGGCGGCTTTTGGTCCGGCGGAAAGAAATGCACTGATTGGCGCCGGCGCACCCTGGTAGACATCGGGGGCCCAGATCTGGAAGGGAGCGGCGGAGACCTTGAAGGCAAAGCCGACGAACATCAGGGCGACGGCGACGGCCAGCAGCCGGGGATTGGCGGGGTTCGCCGCAAGCGTGCTTTGAATGATGGCTAAGTTGGTCGACCCGGTAAGGCCGTAAATCCAGGCCACGCCGTAGAGCAGGAAGGCCGTGGCGAAGGAGCCGAGCAGGAAATACTTAATGGCGCTCTCATTGGCGCGGCGATCGTCGCGGAGGAAACCGGCGAGCACATAGGAAGCGATGGAGGATATTTCGAGGCCGATAAAGAGAATGATTAACTCATTGGCGGTGGCCATAATGCATTGGCCGGCGATGGAGAAAAGTAACAAGGCGTAGAATTCGCCATTTTCATGGCCTTCGCGAACTAAATAGTCCTGGGCACAGAAGACAGTGAGTAAACCAGTGCCGATGACTAAAACACTGAAGAAGATACCAAAGCCGTCCACCATCAGCATGCCGTTGAAGGCTGCGCCTCGGTCACCGTAAGCGACGACGGCCCCGGCCATGGCGAGTGCCAGGCCGATGATGGCCAGCCAACGTAATTGCGGCTTCTCACCCTTGCCGTCGCCGGTAAGGGGCTCGAGCACCATTAGCAAGGTGCCGAAGATCGCCAGGATGATGACCGGCAGGGTCCGAAGGAAGTCAGCGGAGGTGGGGAAGAGACTGTTCATTTCATCACCGCCACGCGTGCGGGACCTTCGATCCGATTCAACAACTCCGCGTTAGCGGCCGAGATCGGCTCCAGCATCCCGCTCGTCGAGATACCGAACCAGATCATCAGTACAATTAGAGGCCCGATGACGACGCATTCGCGTAACGTAAGGTCCGGCATATAGGAGGAGATACTTTCCGCAATTTCGCCAAAGAAGACGCGCTGGTACATCCAGAGCATATAGACGGCCGAAAGAATGACGCCGAGGGAAGCGAAGACCGCCCAAGCGAAGTTCGCTTTGGCCGCGCCCTGTAAGATGAGGAACTCGCCCACGAAGTTACCCAGCATCGGTAAGCCGATAGATGCGAGGGCGGCGACCATGAAGGCTGTCGAGAGCCAGGGGGCCACGCGGGCCACGCCGCCGTAGTCCGCGATCTCGAGCGAGCCG
>JBBQQS010000012.1:0-23558 GCA_038215525.1 Bryobacterales bacterium | reverse complement strand
GGGCACGGCGATCACCGCCATCAGTGACGCTTACCGCGGGCGTGTCATCCGCACCCAGGAGAATTGGGGCGCCGCCGCCAAGGAGTACCGCGACTATCGGGAGGTTCTGGCCCGCAAGGATGTCGACGCCGTGGTGATCGCCACGCCGGACCATTGGCACCACCGCATGTGCCTGGACGCGATCGCCGCCGGCAAGGACATCTATTGCGAGAAGCCGCTCACTTTTCGTGCCAGGGAAGGTAAGGAGATTGCGGCCGCGGCCGCCAAGGGCGGGCGCATCGTGCAGGTCGGCAGCCAGGGCTGTAGCGGCGTCTTGCAGGAGCGGGCGCGGGAGATCGTGCAATCCGGCAAGATCGGCAAAGTGACCCTGATTCGCGCCGCGTACAACCGAAACTCCGCTTCCGGCGCCTGGCTCTATCCGATTCCGCCGGACGCGACGCCCGAGACCGTCGATTGGCCGCGCTTTCTGGGCAACGCCCCCAAGCAGCCCTACTCGAACGACCGCTTCTTCCGCTGGCGCTGTTACAACGACTATTCGGGCGGCATTGCCACCGACCTTTTCGTTCACCTTTGCACCACCATTCAGTTCGTGATGAACAGCGACGGGCCGTCGAAGGCCGTGGCGATGGGCGAACTCTACCGCTGGAAAGAGAACCGCGATGTCTACGACACCATCAACGGTTTGCTCGAGTATCCGGAAGGCTTCGCGGCCAACCTGAGTTCCACCTTCAATAACGAATCGATGACCACCGCCGGCAGCTTCCAGTTCCTGGGTACCGAAGGCACGCTGGTGCTCAATTCGGGGAGCCTGCAGGTGCTGGCTGAGAGCAGCCGCGAGGACAATCGCTGGATTGTGGAAAGCTGGCCGCGGGCGATGGAGAAGGCCTACTACGAAGACCCCAAAATCCGGCAAAGCGAAGTGGCGGAGGCGCGCGCCGCCCGGATGATGCCGGGCAGCGAGACCTACGTGGCCGATGGGCCGGAGTCGACCGTGGCGCACTTCGCCAATTGGCTGAAGGGCATCCGCACGCGGCAAGGCCATTGGGAGAATGCACAGGTGGGCCATCGCGCCGCCGCTTGCGCGCATATGCTGAACCAATCGGCCCGCGAAGAGCGCGTCATCAAGTGGGACCGGCAGAGAAACGATATCGCGGGATGAGTTGGATCGGCCGTTCGATCGCACAATACGAGATCACGTCGAAGATCGGGGAAGGCGGCATGGGGGAAGTCTATGCCGCGCGCGACACACGATTGAATCGTCAGGTAGCGATCAAGATCCTGCCGCAGGCCAAGCTATCGGATCCGGACCGCCGTCGGCGCTTTCTGCAGGAGGCGCAGGCCGCCAGCGGCCTGAACCATCCAAACATCATCACTGTACATGACCTTTTGGCCGATTCGGGCGGCGATTGCCTGGTGATGGAGTATCTTACCGGCCAGACGCTCACCCAGGCGATTCCGCCCGAGGGCCTGCCCTTGCGGGACGTGCTTTCTTATGGCCTGCAGATCGCCGATGCTCTGGCGGCGGCGCACGCGGCGGGGATTGTCCACCGCGATTTAAAGCCCGCGAACGTGATGATTTCGGCGCAGGGCCGCGTGAAGCTGCTGGACTTTGGTTTGGCGAAGCTCGTAGTGCCGGAGTCCACCAGTGCGGATCCGAGCACCGACGCCACGCGCACGTTGGGTCCCAAGACGATTGAAGGCTCTTTGCTGGGCACCCTCAACTACATGTCGCCGGAACAGGCTGAAGGCAAACTCGTCGATGCCCGCTCCGACATGTTCACCTTCGGTGGCGTGCTCCACGAGATGCTGGCCGGCAAACCGCCCTTCGCCGGTGGCTCGCAGATTGCCACCCTGACCGCGATCCTGCGCGATGAACCCGCGGCGTTTCCGGCCGCCGTCTTGCAGACGCTGCCGGCCGATCTTCAGGCGCTGGTGGATCAGTGCCTGCGCAAGAATCCGGCGGACCGGTATCCCAACATGGAAATCGTCCGCGCCGAGCTTTCCCGCATCAAAGCGGCCCACGATAGCGGGATTGTCGCGAAGACCGCCGCGGCGGCGGCCGTCCCTCCCCGGCCCGCGCCGCCCAAGAGCAGCCTCTCCGGGGTCTGGCTCGGCTTGGGCGGCTTTGTTTTGGTCGCTGGAGCGCTCGCGTTTTTCCTCCGGCCGCCGCCCGGGCCACCCGGGCTGCCGGTCGATGCCAACGAACCGCCCGACGCCGTCGTGGCCCATCGTCCACCACCGCCGCCTCCCATGCCCGACGTGCTCACCAACGAGAGCGTCCTCGACATGGTGAATGCGAAGCTGCCGGAGCGCTTTATCATTTCGCAATTGCGCTCGGCGAAGACGCATTTTAAGCTGTCGACGCCGGAGTTGATCCGCCTGGGTAAAGGCGGAGTCTCAGAAGCGATGGTGGCGGTGATGCGGGATCCCAAGGCGGTGCTGCCCTCGGCGCCGGCGACTCTGGCGGTCCCCGCTTCTCCCAAGGCCTTAGTTCCCACGACTGCGGTGGCGGCGCCCGAAACTTCCAAGGCCGAAGCTTCCAAAGCCGAAGCTCCCCATATCGAAGCTCCCAAGACCGAAGTTCCGAAGACCGAGGCCGCCAAAGCCGCGCCCTTCGTCCTGCCTGACGGCACGCGCTTGCGGGTGATGCTCGATGAAAACGTGCTGCGGGAGGCACGACCGGCTACGCCGCTGAAAATGTCGGTGTCGGAGAATGTCGTCGTCAACGGCCGCGTGGTGATTGCGGCTGGCGCACCGCTATTGGTCACTTTGGCGATCCTGCCGGGGCGGCGGTTGATCGGCAAACCGCCCCGCGTCGTTCTCAATCTCGAAAGCGTGCGGGCGATCGACGGCCGGCAGGTGCGGATCCGTTCGCGCGTGGCGGGGGGTACCGGCGACCATCTGCGCCACCCCATTGAGGCCTCCGGCCTTTCCTCAGGCAATCTCCCTGAGGGCATCCTAGCCAAAAAAGGCTCCGAAATCTACTGCTACATCGATGGCGACTTTTCCCTTTAAGGTTTTCGCGCAGGTTAGGGCGCTAACCTTTGTCGTGTTTCTGTCGTCATGACAGAGGGATGGCCTGAGGGCTAGTCCGTTTCGAGACTGGTTTTCGATACAATGGCAGAACCCGGTAACGGGTTCCAAACAAAGGGTGAAGAGTTATGCAGCCGCTTCCTTCAGTTCCCGCGCTACCGAGCGCGCCGCCCCCCGCGGTGGCACCTGAGCGCCATCCTTCCGCGCCGTCGGGCGGAGCCAATAAGTATATGATTTTATTAGGCTTAGTCGTTTTGGCGGGCCTTGGATGGTGGCTCTGGCAGAAGCAATTGTCCCAACAAGCCGACGCCAACCGGCTTGCCTCCGCGGTGCGTACCCACACCGTAGCCGGCGGTCATTTGGACCGTACCATTCGCCTGACCGGCGTCACGACGGCCGAAAAATTCGTTTCTCTTATTGCGCCCCAGTTGCGCGGCGGCCGCTCCGACCGGGGCCGCAATAGCCAAAGTTCTTCTCTGGCCAGCGTTTCTTTGCCCTCCATCAGCGGCGGCGTTCGCTCGTCTGGTGGCGGCTCGGGTGGCTCCTCCAGTGGCTCTTCCGCTAGCTCCACCGCTTCGATGGCGAGTGCCGATGGCTCCGCGGCGCCCTCCTCCGCCGGCGACTCGAGCGCGGGCGGGGCGGGCGGCGGCCGGTCCGGCAGCGCGATGCGCGCGGCGACTTCTCGCACTGGCGGCTCCGGCGCCCGTGCCGCGTCTCCCTCTGGCTCCGGCCGGATTCAAACCGGAGAAGCCAGCCTCGGTTCTACCTCGGGTCAATTAGATGGCGGCGCTGGCGGCGGCGGTGGTGGGCGCAGTGGCGGGGGCGGCAGCGGCGACTTCACCATGACCCTGCAGAACATGGCCAAACCCGGCTCCCGCGTGGTAGCCAATCAAGTGGTGGCCGAATTCGACCGCCAGTACATGCTCCTGCGCCTGGACGACTACAAATCCTCCATCGTCACCTACGAAGCCAACATGAAGAAGCTCCGCTCCGAAGTGGAACTATACCGTGTGCAGCACGCCCAGACCATCGACGTCGCCAAGGCCGACCTGGCCAAGGCCGAGCTCGACATCAAGACGATCCCCGTCCGTTCGAACATTGACGCCGAGCGCCTGCGCTTAGCTTTGGACGAAGCCAAAGCCCGCTATCAGCAGTTACTATCCGAAGTGCAGTTCGTTGAGATCTCGGCCGAAGCCCAAATCAAGAATGCCGAACTCGACATGAAGGCCGCCCAAATCGAATTGGGCCGCGCGCAAGCCAACGCCGACCGCATGATGGTGAAGTCGCCGATCGCCGGCATCACCGTAATGCAGCAGACCTTCGCCGGCAGCGAGTTCCGCCCGGTGCAGGAAGGCGATCCATTGATGCCCGGCTTCCTGTTCATGCAGATCGTCGACACCAGTTCCATGGTGATCAACGCCAACGTAAACCAGGTGGATGCCGAGCGGCTGCGAATCAATGCCAAGGCCAAGGTCCGTTTCGATGCCTATCCTGGCCTTGAGTTGCCGGCCCATGTGGTGTCGGTGGCGGCGGTAACCAAGACGGGCGGTTTCCGCGCCAGCTACATGAAAGAAATTCCGGTGCGCCTGAAGCTCGATGCGATGGATCCGCGCGTGATTCCTGACCTGTCGGTGAGCGCCGACGTAATTCTCGAAAGCGAAGACGCCGCGGCTGTCGTGCCGTTGTCCGCTTTAATGCAAGATGCCAAACAGCCCGCCGGCAAGCATTTTGTCTATGTGCGCGGTGCCCAAGGCTGGGTGCGGCGCGAAGTGGAGCTCGGCATCGGCAACCACACCCAGGCTGCCGTACGTGCTGGGTTGAAGCCCGGCGAGGTAGTGGCGCTCGAAAATCCGATCCAAGCCACGGATCCAGCCGCAAACCCTAGTTGACCATTGTTAGGAGACATCGATGTCCAAAGATATTAGACCCAAGCACCGGCTCGGCGATACGGCTGGCTCCCGCCAGAAGCGCCTGATTATGTGGACCGTGCTGCTCGCCCTGAGCGCGGTAGGCGGCTATGCGGCCTACCGCTATGGCACCACTTCCACCCCAGTGGAAGTGCAGGTGGGCAAAGTGCGCAACGGCGAATTTGTCATCTCTGTCCGCACCCGAGGCGAAATCAAGAGCACCCATTCGGAAGTGATCATGGCTCCGCAAGCGCCGGACCTCCGCATCACCAAGTTGGCGGAATCCGGCCGCCCCATCCGCCGCGGCGAAGTGGTGGTGGAGTTTGACGCCGCCTCGCAGGAGCAGCAGTTGCTCGAGCGTTCCACCTCGGTCCGCACCGTCGATAGCCAGATCGTCCAAACCAAAGCCTCGCATCGCATCGTGGACGAAATGGACTCGATGAACCTGATGACCTCCGAGTTCAACCTTGAGCGTGCGAAGCTCGACGCCAGCAAGGCCGAAGTGGTCTCGGCGATTGAAGGCGCCAAAAGCCGCCTGGATGTCGGCGTCTTCGAAGGTGAGTTAGGCCAGCAGAAAACTACCTTGAAGGCCCACGAAGTCTCCCAAGGTGCGGACCTCGAGCGCCTGCGCCAAACCAAAGACAAAACCATGCGCGACATGGAACGCGCCCGTGGCTACCTGGGCAAAATGGTGCTCCGTGCACCCAATGACGGCATTGTCAATGTGATGCCCAACTTCCGCACGCCCGGTTCCTGGGGCCAGTCGCCGCCCCCGTTTAAGGAAGGCGACCGCGTTTCCACCGGCAACGCCATCGCCGAAATCCCCGACTTGAGCCAGATGCGCGTCGACCTGAAGCTCGACGAAGTGGATCGCGGCAAGCTCGAAATCGGCCAGAAGGTCCGTGTGCGCGTCGACGCGATTCCGGAGAAGGAATTCGAGGCCACGCTCGATTGGATTAGCCCTATCGCGCAAGTGAACTTCCGCGGCATGGGTGCCACGGAGAAGACCTTCCCGGCCCGGGCCACGTTGTCGACGGTGGAAGCGCGCCTGCGCCCTGGTATGTCGGCGTCGGTGGAAATCGTCATTGAATCCCGGCCCAACCTGCTCCTGATGGACGCCCGCGCGAGTGTGATGAGCAAGGGCAAGCCCTCGGTCTACATCCAGCGCGGTCAGGAGTTTGTGCTGGTGCCCGTGGAAGTGGGCATGCGCAACGACAAGGAAATCATCATCGTGAAGGGCCTTAAGGAAGGCGACGTGGTCGCGCTGGAGAATCCTATCGAAGCCGCGAAAAAAGCGAAGAAACTTTGAGGAGCCGCACTTTGAGGAGGAACAGTTGAAGAAGATCATCATTCGCGTATTGATCCCGCTCGCCGTCTTAGCTGGCATCGGCTACGGTGGCTATCAGCTCTTCAATGCCATGCCCCAGCGGCAAGCCTCCATCCCCACCACGAAGGTGCGTCAAGGCGATGTGGTGGTGCGTAGCTTCACGCGCGGCGAATTGCGCGCCGTCCGCTCGGCCACCTTGTCGGCACCTAATCTCTTCGGTACCGTCCAGGTGACCAAGATGGCCGCCCTCGGCGCCTTCGCCCGCGAAAAGGACCTCGTCGTTGAGTTCGATGACGCCGAAGTGATCTCGCGCCTAGAAGAAAAGCAGCTCGAGATCGATCAGATCGACGAACAACTGAAGAAGTCGCGCGCCGACCTCTCGATCCGCAACAACCAGGACCAAGTGGAGCTCCTCCGCGCCCGCTACGCCGTCCGCCGCTCTGACCTCGAAGTGAAGCGTAACGAACTGCTGTCGGTCATCGATGCCAAGAAGAATTCGCTCACTCTCGACGAATCGAAGCGCCGGCTGAAACAGCTCGAAAGCGACATTAAGAGCCGGCAGGAGCAAGCCCAAGCCGAACTCGCCGTGCTGATGGAGCGCCGCAATAAGTCGATTCTTGAGCTCAATCGAGAACGCGCCCGCCTGAGCCAAGTGAAGTTGCTCAGCCCGATGAGCGGCCTGGTGGCCATCAAGCAGAACCGCGGCAGCGCCATGATGTTCGGCGCGCAGCTCCCCGATATCCGCGAAGGCGACCAGATCCAGCCCGGCATTCCCGTGGCCGAAGTGCTCGACCTCTCCGAGCTCGAAGTGGTGGCCAAGGTGGGCGAACTCGACCGTGCCAATCTGCACGAAGGTCAGGACGTCATCATGCGGCTCGACGCCATTGCGGACAAGAGCTTCACCGGCAAGATTAAGTCGCTGTCCGCCACGGCCAGCGCCAACATGTTCTCGTCCGATCCGGCCAAGAAGTTCGACGTGCTCTTTAGCGTCGACATGCGACAATTGCTTACCACCTTGGGCGCCAAGCCCGAATATATTGAGCGCGTCGTCGCCACGGCCGAGGCGAACCGCAAGAAAGCTCCCATTGGCCCGCACCCCGGAGCGTTGGCCGCGATGATGGCTCGCGCCGCCGGTATGGGCGGCATGGGCGGCGGCATGGGTGCCGAGTCCGGCGGTGGTGCGCCGCAGTTCTCGATGGGCGGGCCGATGGCCGGCGGTGGCGGCTTTGCGGCGGGCGGCCAAGGTGCCGGTACAGCGGGCGGCGGCCAACGCCGGGCCGGCGGTGCGGGCGGCATGATGGCCGGCTTTACCCGCGATCTGCCCGAGGATCAGGCCGCCAAGATGCGCGCGGCGATCACCAAGGCCCTGGGCGGCAAGAACATTGTCGAACTCGAAGCCGAAGAGCGCACCAAGGTAATGGCTTCCTTGCGCGAGCAATATGAGAAGATCACCGGCAAGCCGATGCCCACTCGCCAGCGCGACGGCGACTCTGCTGCTGGTGCCCCTGGCACGGAAGTCGCTTCAGCCGGTGGCCCCGGTGGAACCGGCGGACGGCGCAACGGCGGTGGCGGTCCCGGTGGCATGGGCTCCATGGCCCCCGGCGCCAATGGCTTCTCCGCCAAAGAGATCGAGAACGCCAAGCTCCCCTTGCCCCCCGAAGAAGATTCGCAGATCGACGTCCTGCTGCGGCCCGGCTTGCTCTCCGACGTCGAGATCATTGTCGAAAAGATTCCGAACGCCATCAACGTCCCCACCCAGGCCGTCTTCGAGAAAGATGGTAAGCCGGTCGTCTACGTCAAAACCGAGCGCGGCTTTGAAGCCCGCAATATAAAGATCTTTAAGCGCAGCGAGTCCGTCATGGTGCTCACCGGCGGCGTGAAGCCGAACGACGTCGTCGCCTTGGCTGATCCGTTCGCCAAACCTGACAGCAAAAAGAAGAAGCCCGAAGGCGGCGGTGGTGGCGCCGGCATGCCGATGGGCCAAAAGGGGAGTCGTTAACTTATGAGTATCTTTTCCGGACTGCTTCCCGAACTCTACATGGGGCTGCAAAGCCTCTTCGTGCACAAGTTGCGCAGCTTGCTCACCATGTTGGGCATGATCTTCGGAGTGGGCGCCGTGGTTGCGATGTTATCCATCACCGCCGGCGCGCAAAAAGAGATGATGAGCTACATCGACCTACTCGGCGTCAATAACATCATCATCGAAGCCAAAGAAGCCGTCGACCGTAACGAACTCCAAGCCCGCCGCGCCATTTCCCCCGGCCTCACCTTCCGTGATTTTCGTGCCATCAGCGAAAACGTCCCTGGCCTGGCCGCCTCCACGCCGCGCAAGCGCTTTAAGCCGCAGAAAATTTTGCCCAAGGTCTCGAGCGAACCGCCTTTGTTAATTGGCGTCGAATCCGACTATCTCGAAATCAACAGCCTGAAGGTCGTCGAAGGCCGCTTCTTTACCGACGAAGACAATATGAACTCGGCCCCCGTTTGCGTGCTCGGCGAAAGCGCCAAGGTGAACCTGCTGGGTTATGAGCCCGCCGTGGGTAAGTTCGTCAAGGTGAATGAGAATTGGCTCCAAGTAGTCGGGGTGCTGGCCCAACAAGCCACCGCTGACTCCGATGTCGAAGGCCTCGAAGTCACTAACCGCAACAACCTGATCATCGCGCCGCTCAATACGGTGATGCGCCGGTTTGAGGACAACACGTCTTACTTGAAGGACGAAATCGACGGCATTTACATGAAGGTCGGCAACAATACTGACTCAATTGAAACCGCCAGCATCGTCACCGCCATCCTGGCTTCCACGCACAAGGACTCGGGCGACTTCACCGTCACCGTCCCCGCCGGCCTGCTCGAACAGCGCCGTCGCACGTCCTTCATCTTCAGCGTCGTTATGCTTTGCATCGCCGGCATCTCGCTGCTGGTCGGCGGCATCGGCATCATGAATATCATGCTCGCCACGGTACTTGAGCGCACCCGCGAAATCGGGATTCGGCGCGCCATCGGTGCACGCCAGGCGGACATCATTCGTCAATTTCTGATGGAAGCAGTCTTGATCTCCATCATGGGCGGGGTGATCGGCATCCTGTTCGGCTTAACCCTTTCGAAAATCATTGCCACGGCCGCCGGCTGGTCCACGGTTGTTACCGCGGCCAGCGTCATCGTGGCCTTCGGCGTATCTTGCGGAATCGGATTGCTATTCGGGATTTACCCGGCGGTGCAGGCGGCGAAGCTTGATCCGATCGAAGCCATTCGCTACGAATAAATTCTTTAGATACGAGATTCCATGTTTACCTATCTGCGTTATTCTCTCAGTGCACTCTTACTGTGTTCACTCGTTTCCGGTCAGGAACCGGGCCGTAAGTTAAAGGCTCCGGAAGAAACCACCAACTCCTTTACCGGGCAATTGAAGACCTACGATGAGATGGCCGTGCCCAAGTTTGGCCAAGCTCAATACATTAGACAGGCCCTATATCTGAAGCCTGACCCTACTTACTCCCTCGCCAACCCCACTCGGCTCAAGGACTTCGTTGTCGGCGACAAGATGGAGCTCTCCCTGCGCTCCTACCTCGAGTTGGTACTGGCCAACAATACCTCGATCATGCTCCAGAAGGTGCTCATCCAACCGCAGCGCAACGCTATCCAACGCGCCTTCGGTATCTTCGACCCCATTGCCAATGCCCGCTTCGCCGCCACCCGGCAACAAACCCCCACCACCGATGCGCTGGCCGGCGCCGCCGTCCTGAGCCAACTCAGCCAGCCGCTCACCGTGGGCGTCACGCAGTTGCTCGAAACCGGCCTGCAATATCAGGTGAATTACTCGGCCCAGAAAATTTCGACGAATAACTCCTTCGCCAACTTTAACCCCAATTACACCTCCAATATCAACGTTACACTCATCCAGCCCTTGCTCCGCAACCGGGGCACTTACTTCAATAAGATCCCCGTCTACATCGCCAAGGCCCGCCTGCGTTCCGCCGAGTATCGCTTCGAAGACACCATCAACCGCATCCTTTCGAACGCCGAAAACGCCTACTGGGATGTGATCGGCGCCCGCGAAAACCTGAAGGTGCAGGAGCAGGCTCTCGGCTTGGCCGATACCAGCCTGAAGCGCGCCCAGCGCGAACTGGAGCTCGGCGCCATCTCCGCCCTGGACATTTATCAGCCGCAGGCCACCTACGCCCGCGCCGAAATCCTGGTCACCCAGGCCCGCTATCGCCTTGCCCAATTCGAAGATGCCCTACGCCTCCAAATAGCCGTCGACCTCGATCCGGACCTCCGCCAACTGCCCCTCGTCCTGACCGAACCCGTCCTCCCGCCGAACGACACCAAAGCCTTCGACAAAGAAGCGATCGTCGCCGAAGCCCTGTCCCTCCGCCCGGACCTCAAAGCTACCCGTCAGGATGTTTTGAACGACGACCTCTTCGTCCGCTCTGCCGCCAACAACCTGCGGCCCGACTTCTCGCTCTTCGGCAACTACACCTCCCAAGGCCGCGGCGGCAATTTTATCCAACGTCGCAATATCTTTAACGCCGACGGCAGTACCTCCCCAATTACCCAAATAATTCCCGGCGGCATCACCGACGCCCTCAGCCAGATGTTCGGCTTCAACTTTCCGGTCTATGGCTTCGGTTTGCAGATCCGCCTGCCCCTGCGTGATCGCCGCGCCGCCGCCGATTATGCCGATGCCGTCGTCGGCAAACGCGCCGACCTGCTGGCCGAACGCCAGGTCGCCCAGCAAGTTCGTCTCGACGTCCTGAACGCCATCAACCTGGTCGAAAACAGCCGCGCCAGCGTCGAACTCGCCAAGATCTCCGCCGACCTCGCCCAAAAGCGCGTCGAAGCCGAACAGAAAAAGTACGACCTCGGCACCACCACGCTCTTCTTCGTCCTCGCCGCCCAGCAGGACCTTTCGCAAGCCCAGTCCGACTTGGTGACCCAATCGGTCACCTACCGCCGCAATCAGCTCAACCTCCTCCAGCGCAGCGGCAAACTCCTCAGCGATCGCGGCGTCGTTATGCAGTAGCAGCGCATGCTCTGGCCGGCGGTTTCCTGGGATTGTGGGCGGCATAGTATCATCGCTGTCGTGCCCCTTTCCCGCCGCGCTCTGCTCGTCGCCCCACTGCTGGCTCTCGATAAACCGCAACTTGCGCCAGCGGAGAAGTTGCTGACTGCCGCTGTCACCTCCGGCCAGTTGCGTGCGGCGGTGCTGCGCGTCGAACAAGGCGCCTTCCATTATGAGCGAGCATTCGGCGCCGCAAAAGCGAACACGCCCTTCCTGATTGCCTCCATCTCGAAGCCCATGACCGCTACCGCGGTAATGGCGCTAGTCGATCGTGGCGAGCTCAAACTCGACGAGCCCGCCCGCAAACACTTACCCAAACTCGACCCCCGCATCACCCTTCGCCACTTACTCAGCCACGCCTCCGGCCTGCCGGACATGCTGCCCGAAAACGTCGCCCTGCGCCAACGCCACGCCCCTTTGAGCGACTTTGCCAAAGCCGCCGAAACCACGCCTTTGCTCTTCGCGCCCGGCACCAAAGTGCAATACCAAAGCATGGGCATCCTGCTCGCCGCCACCATCGCCGAAAAGGTCACCCAGCTCCCCTTCCCGCAATTTCTTGATACCCAAGTCTTCCAGCCCGTCGGCATGAAGAGCGTCCTCGGCCTCCGGCCCGGCCTAAAGATCACGGACACCGCCCAATGCCAAGTGGAATATGCCGAACCCAAAGGTGTCACCGGTTGGGACTGGAATAGTGAATACTGGCGTAAGTTAGGCGCACCTTGGGGCGGCGTCCACGCCACCGCGGCGGATATTAGTCACTTACTGAGTTACTTCTTGAAGCCCAGTGGAAAGCCACTTACGAAAGCCAGCGCGGCGATGATGATTCGCAACCAACATCCCGGGCATAATCAGCCCTATGGCATTGGCTGGGCCCTACCCGTTAGCCTGTCGGGGAAGCGCTTTGGCCACGGCGGCTCCACCGGCACCCAATGCTGGGCGGACCCCGCCACCGGAATCAGCTTTGTCCTACTCACCACCCTCCCCGCCAGCGTCTCGCAAAAGATCATCCTCGATCCTGTCTCTGGCCTGGTGAGTTAGTTTGTCACTCGCCCAAGGGATGTTACTCGCCCTCTCCGCGGGCGCCCTGCTCGGCTGGCTCGCGCCGGACTGGGCCAAAGAACTGGCCTTCGTCAGCCACGTCTTCCTGCAACTAATCAAGTCGATCATCGCCCCCGTGCTCTTCGCCGTCCTCGTCCGCGCCGTGGCCACCGGGGGCTCGTTCGCCCAACTCGGCCGCGTGGGCTGGCGCGCCATCGTCTACTTCGAGGCTTCCACCACGCTGGCTATTCTCATCGGTTGGTTTGCCGTCTTATGGGCGCAACCCGGCGTAGGCGTCGCCCTGCCGGCGAGCACCACCAAGGCCCAAGCCCTCACCATCGAGCGACTCATCGAAGGCACCTTCCCCGCCAGCATCATGGACGCCATGGCGCGCGGCGATGTCCTCCAAATCGTCGTCTTTTCCATCCTCTTCGGCCTCGCCTGCAACGCTGCCGGAGCCAAAGGCCTGCCGATGGTGCGCTTCGCCGACGCGCTGGCCGCGATCGCCTTTCAGTACACCAAATACGTGATGTACCTCGCCCCGGCCGGTGTCTTTGCCGCCATGGCGGTGACGGTGGCCAACAGCGGCCAAGCCGCTCTGGCGAGCCTGGTGCGCTTCGTCGCTCTCGCTTGGGTAGCGCAGGCCTTCTTCCTCGTCTTCGTGCTGGGCGGCGCACTGTGGCTGGCCCGCGTGCCGATCCCGCGCTTCGCCCACTACGCCCGCGAGCCCTTCCTGGTCGCCTTCGCCACCACGTCCAGCGCTGCCGCCTTGCCGCGCACGCTTGAGAAAATGGCCGAATACGGCATTCCCCAAAGGGTCCTCGGTATCGTCGCGCCGCTCAGCTTATCGCTCAACCTCAGCGGCAGTTGCGTCCACTTGGCGATGTCGACACTCTTCATCGCCCAAGCCGCCGGCCTCGCGTTTACCTGGCAGGAACAAGCGGTCATCTTGCTCACCCTGAAGCTCACCAGCAAAGGCGTCGCCGGCATTCCGCGCGCCAACTTCGTCATTTTGAGCGGGCTCTTCGCCACTTTCGGCCTGCCCGCCTCCGGCCTCACCATGTTACTCGGCGTCGACGCCTTAATCGACATGGTCCGCACCAGTGTAAACGTCGTCGGCCACTGCGCCGCCTGCCCGATTATTAGCAACTGGGCCGGTTATGGAGTTACACAAGAGAACGACGCTGCCATGTTAGCGTCGCCGGAACCTTTGTAGCGCGCCACCCGCGGATAAACACACAGCGGGCGCGTCAACGGCTGCTGCGGCGTGGTCCCCGTGATGCCCGTGCCGATCAACTGCTCCGGCGCCTTGCCTTGCTCTACCCACAGCTCCAGCGCCGACAGCACGTCATTCTCCGGCGCACCCGCTACCGGCGAACCTTGCCCAAAGTTTCGCGGACCAAGGCCGCCCGCGCAGTGGCCCATGCCCGGCACCATGAAGAGGCGGTAGAAGTCCCGCACCTCCTGCGACGAACTGCGCGGATCGGGTACGCGCTTCATAAAGGTCTGCACGCGCTCGTAGTAGTCAATCGAGCTCGCCGCCGGAATAGCCGCATCGCCCCAACCATGGAATTGAATCAGCTTGCCGCCCCGCGCGCGGAAGCTGCGTAAGTCCGGGCTCGACGAGTTCAAGATCACCCCGGCCTTCTGATGGCCGTACTCGACATCCGCATCGAACTCCAAGCTCCGTATGTCCCACTTCGGGTCCTCAAAGACGGCGTGGCCGAAGAACGACGAGCCAAAGCCGAATAACAAGGCCTTCTGGGGCGGGGTCGTCACCGTCCAGGAGGACCAGCCGCCTGGCACTGATTCCGTCCCGGGCGTCGCCCCCGCGTAGATACGCTTGCCCGTGCGCGAATTATGAGGACCCTGGTACAGCTTCTTCAGGGTCACCACCTGCGGAGCGGTTAGGCATTGGTCGTTGTCCTCCGCCCGGCAAATAAGTACCGTGGGATCGAAGCTACATTGCCGCGGATCCTCGAGTAAGCCGTCACTTACTCCGTCTAACTTGTCGCAAGCCGCCACGACCGCCTTTTGAATGGCGGGTAACTTACTCGGCGGAATCGCGCTGCCCGCATCTTTCACCAACGCCTGTGCATTCCAGGCCGCGGCCGTCATCAACGAGGACCAGTCATTAGCCGGCGCGCCCGCCACGATACCGTCGAAGTCCTCCGGAAAACGCTGCGCCTGCATCAACGCCTCTCGCCCGCCATCGGAGCAGCCGACAAAGTAACTGCGATTCGCCGCCTTGCCGTAGAAAGCCTGGATGACAGACTTCGCGTGCGTGCTGGTCTCCTTCAGCGCCCGATAGCCAAAGTCGATTAGCTTCTCCGGATGGCCGATCGCCCACAACGCGCCCTGGACCTGGTTACTATGCCCATCGTCGGTCCCCGCCGCCGCATAGCCGCGCGCCACGGCCGCGGCGATCATCCCCGCCGGAATCGCCCCCGCCCAACCGCCATTGCCCACCTGTTGATACTTCCCATTCCAACCCTCCACCGGCAGCCAAACCTCAAAGCGAATCTCCGAGTCCGCCGTCGGCCGCGCGATCGCCTTCACGGCGCAATGCGCGGGAATTTTGGCTGCGGGCACCACCTGCGCGCTGGTGATAGAGACCTTCTCGAGCTTGAGTTGGCTGAGCTCTGCGCAAGGTTGCTGCGCGAAGGCGGGGACGGCGAGAAGAGCGAGGAGCCATGTCTGCATACGCCCTATCTTATTCCGCTTCGAGGGGCGAGGCGGGCGACGCGTGGGGCGCCGGAGTTTCTCGAGCAAACACGTCAAGTCACTGGGCCGTCCACCAAAGCCTTCCTCAGGCAAAACGACGGCTGACCGTGGCGGCGACGATGAGCGTGTGAAAATGCGATGAGATCGGGGCCCACCGCATTTTCGAAATAAGACCCATCGGCAGGCTGCTGCAGTATCCAAGCGAATTCAAAGAAGGCACCCCGTTAGCTCCGCCTTTCTCGCAGCTTCCTGAAATTTGCTGGTTCCAAACGGGTAGTCGGGCCGAGAGTACTTTGCCGAATTTCCTCGGGCATTGAACCTCATAAAGGTGACATTGTCGCCGAGATGCAGCGGAGATACGTCTCGGACACAATCGAACGCACAGATTACGGCGGGGCGCTGCTGGGTCCTAACCTTCTCAAACAGCCGCTCCACGTGCCCATTCCACGATTCCGCGATTATCTCTCTTTTCATCCGGTCCAGCGGGCGATTGGGCCAGTTAGGGTCGACCTTCGTGTAGCCGCTCAGCGAGATCAGCGAAACGTCCAGAACCCAGAAGCCGCTCTGCTTTAGCCGTAATAGAAAATTTGCGCGTTTGTCGGCGGTCGTGGGTTGGCGTACTCCAAAGGCCGGCAATAGTAGTTGGTGCCACCACGAGGTGTAGTAGCGTGGCTCGTAGATGAAGCCTGCACCCTTTCTAGCGAAGTTGGGTACAGTCGAACGAACATGCGATTCCGCGAGGACGAGGAACCTGACGTCTCCTTCCGGTCGAAATGCTTGCCTCAGGCGTTCCACCTCAAGGACGTGCTCGATTGGCTCTAAATGGCCTTCCAGATCTGCGCCTGCCAGCAAGGTACGAATTCGCTGGTAGGTGGAGGCAACTCGGTTCATCGCACCGATCCTATCATCCAGTGCACCCGCGAGGGATTTCGGCCCCCATCTCAAATGGTGAGTTGGCGCACCCGTCTTTCCGGCAGAAGAAGTCGGTGCCCGGCACCGCTGAGGACCCAGACCCACCGAATTTGGCTCCCGCAAACGCCCTGTGCCTCCGTCTAACCAAAGTCGACGATGCCAGGCCCCTGCCCGCCCGCTCTTCGCCGCGTTGCGTCAGGATGGTGTGAACCCATACGATGCAGTGGTAGCATTTGACAAGCCCACCGCCCAAACCCTACCCTAGAACTGGGCCTTCCGTAGGCCCGACGCCCTTGCCGGCGTAGCTCAGCTGGTTAGAGCGGCGGTCTCATAAGCCGCAGGTCGAAGGTTCGAGTCCTTCCGCCGGCACCATTCCTTAACTGGGGTCCGCCTTCGACGTGGGATACTAAAAAGGTACGCTGCCCTCGCAATGAAGCCTTCCCACATCCGCAATTTCTCGATCATCGCCCACATTGACCACGGTAAGTCCACCTTGGCTGACCGGTTGCTCGAAGCCACGCATGCCCTTTCCGAACGCGAAATGATGGCGCAAGTGCTGGACTCGATGGACCTTGAGCGCGAACGCGGCATCACCATCAAGGCCCACGCCGTCCGGCTCGACTATAAGGCTAAGAACGGCGAGGTGTATCAGCTCAACCTGATCGACACGCCCGGCCACGTCGACTTCACCTATGAAGTCTCCCGCAGCCTGCAAGCCTGCGAAGGCGCGCTTCTCGTCGTCGATGCTTCGCAAGGCGTCGAGGCCCAGACACTGGCCAACACCTACCTCGCCATTCACCATAACCTTGAGTTGATCCCGGTGATCAACAAGATCGACCTGCCTTCCGCCGACCCGGACCGCATCAAAGACCAGATCGAGCAGATCGTCGGAATTGACGCTTCCGAGGCAGTGCTCGCCAGTGCCAAAAACGGCATCGGCATTGAGGATATTTTGGAAGCGGTGGTCGCCCGTGTCCCCCCGCCCACCGGCGACCCCGAAGCGCCCCTGCGCGCCTTGGTCTTCGACTCCTGGTTCGACCCTTACCGCGGCGTCATCATCCTGATGCGTATCGTCGATGGCCGCATCAAGCTCGGCCAGAAGATCAAGCTGATGATGAACGGCACTTTGCACGAGGTGGAAGGCCTGGGCTATCAGTCGCCCAAACCCGTGCCTTGCAAGGAGCTTTCGGCGGGTGAGGCGGGCTTTGTCCACGCCAATATCAAGACTGTCTCCGACGCCAAAATCGGCGACACGATTACCGACGCGTTGAATCCGGCGAGTGAGCCGCTGCCGGGCTTTCAAGAGATCAAGCCCATGGTATTCGCGGGCCTCTATTCGGTGGAATCGCACGAACACAATATTCTGCGCGACGCCCTCGAAAAGCTGCGCCTCAATGACTCGGCGTTTAACTTTGAGCCCGAAAGCTCGGTGGCGCTGGGCTTCGGTTTCCGCTGTGGCTTTCTCGGCCTGTTGCACTTAGAGATAATCCAGGAGCGCCTGGAACGCGAATTCAACATTGACCTGATCACCACCGCGCCCAGCGTGAGTTACTTGGTCACTTTGACGAATGGCGATCAGATCCACGTTGAAAACCCGTCGCGCTGGCCCGAGCCCACCGTGATCGACAAAATCGACGAACCGATTATCGATGCGACGGTAATTACTCGCGAAGAGTATATCGGCGATATTTTGAAGTTACTCGAAGACAAGCGCGGCACGCAGAAGAAATTCGAACACATCGGCGGCGGGCGGGTGCTGTTGATGTACGAAATGCCGCTTTGCGAAGTAGTGCTCGATTTCTACGATCGCTTAAAGAGCTGTTCCCGCGGCTATGCTTCGCTCGACTATCAATTGTCGGGCTTCCGCACTTCGCCGATGGTGAAGCTGGATGTGCTGGTGGCCGGCGAGCCGGTGGATGCGCTTTCCATTATTGTCCATCGGGAATACTCGCACGAGCGGGGTAAAGCTTTAATCGAACGGCTGCGCAAGTTAATTCCGCGGCAGATGTTCGAGGTCGCGCTGCAAGCGGCGATTGGGGCTAAAGTGATTGCGCGCGAGACGATTTCGGCGCGAAGTAAGAACGTGCTGGCCAAGTGCTACGGCGGCGACATTTCGCGCAAACGTAAGTTACTCGATAAGCAAAAAGAAGGTAAGCGCCGCATGAAACGCGTGGGCCGCGTGGAAATTCCGCAGGAAGCGTTCCTGGCGGTGCTGAAAGTCAGCCAAGGTCAGAGTGACGACTAACTAACGGCTGGACAAGTGACTTCTTGCGTCACCGATACGCCTCGCCCATCGCCCTCCCGAACGCCGCCATCTCCACCGGGCTGCCAATCGCTAGCGGCGTGCGCTGATGGATGCCTTCGGGCTGGATGTCGAGGATGCGGCGGTGGCCGTCGGTGGCCAAGCCTCCGGCTTGTTCGGCGAGGAAGGCCAGTGGATTCGCTTCGTACAGTAGCCGCAGCTTACCGCCCGGATGGGTGACGGTGGGCGGATAGAGGAAGATGCCACCTTTAAGCAGCGTGCGATGGAAGTCCGCCACCAGCGAGCCGATATAGCGCGAGCTATACTCGTGCCCCAGGCCGCCATTGCGTAACTGGGAAAGATAGGTTCGGTAGGGGGCTGGAAAGCGTTCGGCGTTGGCCTCGTTCACGGAGTAATAGTGGCCTTGCTCCGGCATCCGCAGATGGTCATGGCTGAGCACGAAGGCGCCAATATTGGGGTCGAGCGTGAAGCCGAAGACGCCATTGCCGGCGGTGTAGACGAACATCGTCGACGGGCCATACACGACATAGCCGGCGGCCACTTGCTTGGAGCCCACTTGTAGGGCCGCCGCGTTGGGCACGTCACTCGGCTTTTCGGGCCGGAGAAAGATCGAAAAGATGGTGCCCACGCTGACGTTGACGTCGATGTTCGAGGAGCCATCGAGGGGGTCGAAGATGACGACATACTTGCCGGTCTCCGGCGCCCGGTCGAAGGTCACCGGCTCTTCATTCTCTTCGGAAACCAGGACGGCGACGGCGTCGCGCACGCCCAGGCAATGCAGCAAAGCTTCGTTGGCGTAGACGTCCAGCTTCTGCTGCGTTTCCCCCTGCACATTGGTGGCGCCGGCGGAGCCCGCCATGCCCAGCAGGCCAGCGCGGCGAATCTGCGCCTGGATCATTTTGGTGGCCAGGGTGATGCCCGAAAGCAGCCAGGAGAACGTGCCCTTCGCTCCGGGATGAAGGGCTTCCTGTTGCTGGGCGATGTGCTGTTGTACGGTAACAATCATAGTCCGGTGATGCGATGTTACCATCCTCGATAGTCCCCCGCCGCCTTGCTTTTCTTCTCCTTACCGCCGGTTTGCCAGCGCTCGGGCAAAGCCGTTTTCAGCCGGGGCTGCCCACCCAGCAGGACGTGCAGAAGGCCTTGCGGTCGATCGACGAGCGCGCGTCGGCCATTGGCGACGAGTGGGTGAAAGTCGTGGAGATACCGGCGCCTCCACCAAGGAGCAGGGGGCGGGCCAAGTACACGCGGGCGTAGATGGAGAAGCTGCGCCTCGCCGACATACGCATCGACGACATCTTCAAGGTGAGCGGCGTGCGCAAGGGCACCGGTGGCGGACCCAGCGTCGTCTTCGCCACGTGCATGATCGCCCTGGCCGTCGCACTCACCAACCCTTAACCCGCTGCGCGCTATAATCACGGTTGGTTCATGCTGCATCAACTGATTAAGGTCTGGTTCGAATGGTCCCGCGACATGGGCTACTGGGGCGTATTTCTGATGATGGCCCTGGAAAGCACGATCATCCCGGTGCCATCCGAGGTGATTATGCCCCCCGCCGGTTACTGGGCGGCCCAAGGGCAAATGTCGCTGGTGGGTGTTATCCTTGCCGGCGGTTTGGGGTCGACGTTCGGCTCAGCCCTCTGTTACTGGTTCTCCCGCACGGTCGGCCGCGCGGTGTTACTGCGCTACGGCAAGTGGATGTTACTCCCGCCCGAACGCCTCGAGCTAGCCGAGCGTTGGCTCAACGACTTTGCTGTGGGCGGCGTTTTTCTGGCCCGGCTATTGCCCGTAGTCCGCCACCTGATTGGCTTTCCGGCGGGCTTGGTCCGCATGCCGTTTGCGACGTTCACCCTAGTCACCTTCGTCGGCTCCACCCTCTGGTGCGCCATTCTCGCCATCTTCGGCGCGCAGACCATCGGCAAACAACCCGGGCTCATCAACGACCCCGAAGCGATGATGCAGGCCGTTAAGGGGAACCTGATCTGGTTTCTCCTGTTAGTCGCTGGCTTGGGCGCCGGATGGATGTTTGTGAAGTGGTTCGGTCAGCGCAAGCGGACGACTGCCTAAATTGCATCGAACGGCAAGATTCGGCTGCGTCAAAGAGCTCAACGGCAGCGGGAAATGACTCATTCAGATGGGCGGTGACCCTCTGGTTTCGCATCGCCAGCCAATTGGCACTCCAAGTGCTCCCTGAAAACCATGACTTACCAACGGCTCTATTTTTTGGTCGTCTTATTTTTCGCTAGCGTCGCCTCGGCACCCGCACTCACGATTACTTCTGGCTACTTCGAGACTCTCTCTGGGGAGTACGCCCAACAGACATTTCGCCTTTATGGTGACGATGGCTCGGTTTTCAGCGACTCTGAAAACATTGGTTCTGGAGAATGGCGCACCCAGTTCTGTACCGCCACCTGTTTGATGGATTTTTCCGGCTTCACCGCGAGCGGCCCTTTTGGATTGCGCTCGCTCGCAGGGGTGCCCGTCGGTTACTGGAACTTGAGCCTCAACATGACCGGCCCCCTAGTTTCGGCCACCGCCGTCAATCCCTTCCCTTTCCCTTTGTACCCGCCTCAAGCTGGGACCTTCGACACCGACTGGGGGACGGCGCCAGTAGCAATTACCGGAACGCTCAGACTCAGATCACTGGCCAACGTTGAGACTCAGGTGCTGAACTTTACGACGGCGGGTATTGCTTCCGCCCAGAGTCACTATGAGGTGATGCAGGGCCCGTGGAACTACACTATCGCGCGCGTGGATTTCGTTCCCGAAGTTGCCTCATCGCGATACTTACTCGCCGGCCTCGTGGGAGTTCTACTATTCCGCCGCAGGCGTCGCATCGGATAAACTGCCTGCATCAGCGCCGGGCGAATGTTGGTCGAGTGGTTCGGTCAGTGCAAGCGAAAGGCGGCTTAGTGCTGCGAGTCCTCTCTGCTCATTGAGCCCTCCGCGTAAGCGGAGGGTTGAGCGTGGCGTTACGTCTTATATAGACCAATTGCTTGTTGGGCACAGTTGCTTGTTTGACTCAGAGGGAGCTGCTCCTCCCAAGTTCTCCTCCCAAGAGCAGCCCTCGCTTTTGAGATGGTAAGTCGTTCATGAAAAATAGGCTTATGGCCAGAGTAACCCGCCGCTTACGCGGGCGGCAGAGGGGGCTGGACGCCAGCCCCCTCTTCGGTCACTCTGGCTTCTTCACCACGTCCCGCAACAACACCGCTAACAATCCATCCGTCGCCGAGGCACTCTTCTCCCCGCCCGACACCAGCACATCCGGCGTCAACCGGATGCCCTTCTCGGCCAGCACCGTGAAGATCTGCAGCATCGAGTAGTTCTCGCCCATGGCTTCGACACCGAGCCGATAAGCGTCAGCGCGGGCCTGGCCGATCGACCGGATGGCCTCGGCTTCATTGCGGCCGCGGATGGCGACCACTTCGGCCTCGGCCTCACCGATGCGCTTCTTGGCCATCGCCTCGCCCTCGGCGCGACGCGACATCACCAGCGAATCGCCTTGCGCCGCTTCCACGGCCGCTTTGGCCCGCATCTCGGCGACGCGGACGTCCTGCTCCGAATTCAGCAACTCCTTCTGCTTATCAGCCAGGGCCTTTTGGCGCTCAAGCTCCTGTCGAGTGCGCTCCGCCTGCTCCTCGATCTGGAAGGTCTTGCGTTGCTCATCGGCGAGCTTGCGCGCCGTGAGCGTAAGCATCAGTTCCGGCGGCGGCGTGATGTCGCCGATCAGCGTGTCGACGCTTTGCACGTCGTATTCGCGGATGGCGTCGTTGATGTGCTGGCGCGCTTCCTGCTGACGTCCGGAACGGTTCGACAGGAAGTCGAGCACGGTATAATTTTGCGCGCTGTTGCGGAAGTAGTTACCGACAATGGGCTCCAGCACCTGATTCACCAGGTTACGCACGCTGCCCACGCGAGAGATCACCCAGGGGGCCTTGGTAGCGCCGATATTGATGATCTGCGACACATCCAGCGTGAAGTTGAAGCCGTCCTGCGAGCGGACCGTGATCGTCGAGAGCTTCTCGTCGAGCTTGTGGGCTTCCGAACGGGCCGTGGCCCAGTTGAGGACGATGTTGGTGGTCGGCACCGGCTCCACCTTCATGATCCGCAAGTTGAGCGGATGCTTGCCGGGGTACAGCGGCTCATCCCAGACGCCCTTTCCGCCCTTCCGGACGATGTTGCCGTGGGTGAATTGTTCGCCGGAGATGTCGCTGGTGTCGTCGCCGACGAAGCTGACGACGACGCCGACGTAGCCGATCGGGACTTCGTAGAGCTCAGACTGTTCGATCTCCGCGAACCAGGGGTTGATGTTGTAGTTGCCGGCCAGGATGATCTGTTCCTGCAGACCGCGCACGCCGCCGGCATGGATAAACGCGGCGGGGTTCTGGAAGTCCTCGTGGCCGTCGGCACGCTTAGCCGCCATCTGTCCGGCAGGCATCGGCGCGCCGTCCAGCACCGTCACGATGCCCACCTTATCGGAGCCGATCTTGGTCATCGGGACGTTAGGCACCACGCGGAAAAGCACCGGGTTGATGCGATAGAACCCGGCGGTGATGATTGCCGATTGACGGCCCTTCTGGCCGCCGCCCCGCAGGAACTTTTCGGCCGATTGGAAGTCGTCGCAGGCGACGGGTTGGCAAAGTACCCGGTCCACCGGCATCGGGTCGCCGTCGTTGGCGATAATCAGGCCGATGGTGCCGGGCTCGATCACCGTGATGGGGAATTTTTCCACCTTATATTGGAAGGGCCAATAGAAGGGGTGAATTCCAGGGGCGAGAGTTTTGGCCTGGTAACCGGCCTCACCTTCCAGCGAAACGACGCGGCCGTCGGGCAGTTTGCGGCCGTTCCAGGTGAAGCGCTTCACGACGACGCCCACTTGATCCTCACGAATGATCACGAGGCCGATGATTAACCAAACCAGAAGCACCACCAGCAGCAAAGCGCCTGCGGTGGCAATGACGAACGGTAACATTTGGGAAATACCTTTCTGGATAAGAACTCTACAACAAAGAGTGCGCGAAAGGTGGACAATTTAGGACCAGGCTCTCGCGCAGGGATCCTGCCTTAGCAGGACCGAACGTCGATATTGAGAGCGAGTCGCACCAGATTGCAGTACGCACCCGCGCGGGGGAAGTTCGAACTTCCGAAAGGAATTCGGGTTTACTGCCTTGGCGGTTTCGGGAGTTGAAATTAAAACCCTTTCATGTTTTACGAAACGTCCTGTGGCACCACCGCATCCATTTACCAGTTATGCAACTTGCCGATCTGAATGTCTGCCTCCGGCGACTCGCCCAC
>JBBQQS010000011.1:0-23612 GCA_038215525.1 Bryobacterales bacterium | reverse complement strand
CCGTTGATCACCGTAACCGGGACCAGCGAATAGCCCCAAGTGCCATCCAAGTGAAAGGCCAACTGGTAGTGCTGTTTGCCGGGGAGATCGAAGTCGATTTCAGCGAAGTTGTGGATAACCATGTTCTCTGGCAAGTCCCAGCCTAGATTAGGTGCCCGGAGCCGTCAAGGCAAGGTCGGCGTTTTCGTTCGAATGCCTGGACGACGGAGCGGTTCAGTCGTCTCCCTCAAGTGACTGATAAGCTGAAAGGACGGGCCCTTAGCACAATGGTTAGTGCAGGGGACTCATAATCCCTTGGTTGTAGGTTCGAGTCCTACAGGGCCCACCATTGGAATCGAACTTTTACGCTTCGATTTGGCGAGCGCTTTTCACTGAAGGCGCTCGAACGTGCGGAATTTTCGGCGGGAACCGGGTTCAAGACCGCCACGGCCTTCCAATTGGCGATCACGCCGAGATGCGAGTAGCGTTCTAGTATATCTTCCGAGAGACGAGCCAGCCAACGTCATGACTGTCGAGTCTGGAACGCCCGCCCCTTTGCGGGAAATGGCCGTGTCCGCAGGTCGTGAGGTAAGTCAAGCTTATCTAACCTTTACCAAATAGGGCTAGCTAGAGTCAGGAGTACTCTCGACCTTAACGCTTGCGATTTCCGCCAGCAATTCGCTCGCCCTGATCCGGGTTATTCGAGGTGCTGCCCCAACAGGCGTACCGACAATCAGAGCATGCAATGTGTCAAACTCTATCGGGGCGTTCTCGACATCGAATCCCGACCCCACATATCCCCTAAGTGCCGGCTCCTTGGTCACATCAATCTTGCGCACGGCTTCCACCGACACGAAGCAGAGAAGGGATTTGTGTAGGATTTGAACCATTTCAGAAGTAGACCGCTCGCCGCGTCGCATAACCGAGATTCCGTTGTCGTCTTTTCCGCTCTCGCGGATATCAAAAGCTCGCCAGTCCACTTCATCAAGCGTAGGCTTGTACTGCGAACGACTGATTCCGCGAAAGACGGACTCACTGGGGTCGGTTTTTTGGGGGAAGCTATCGAAAGGCATTAGCCCTTCGATTTTAACCAAATTAATCGATCGATCAGAGTATCGGTGTTGATTGGCTCACGGACCCCAGATTCGTCAGGTGCAGCATAGTAAATGTAGGGAACATCGACCTTAGTATCTGGCCAAGCCATTTCCACTTTAGGTTCCCGAGGAGTCATTTTTCGCCCCTGCCGCCACACCATGCAGATACCCCGTGCACCATCGCTATCTATCGCAAACGGTTTCTCAATAGTCGGGCTCACCTTGAACAACTCGGCCCAAAAGGTTATGAAACCAACCATGGAGCGAAGATCAACCTGCTCTGGCGTCAACTCGGAGAAGGCGCTCATCAACAAAGCGTCTAGCTCTTTGCGGGCTATTGGGTGGATCCATCCATGTGACGCTGAGGGATTGATGTCGATCCAACTAGCCGCTCGCGCAACGCGGGCCGAGTTCAACGTCGTGCTGTCATCCCAGGTCTCGGTGGGAGGCAGCAAACCCGCAATTCTGTTCCTGCCGGTACGCCGAGCCGTGGGTCGAGTGGACCCGACAAGAGCCCATTTCTCCATGATCGCTGTCATCTTTTTGTATCTCTTAAGTTATTGAACTGTATCGATAAAGTGCTGCTCAATAAAAGTTCTTCGTAGGACTGCAGACTTCTCTTTGGCCCGCTGAACGTTTTGAATGACGCTTTCCAAATCTCTGTCATCGAGAGCCACATAAAAATCGCTCCTGTTGCCGTTTTTATCTTGAATGGCGATACGCAACTGATGGACGATCAGCAAGCCGCAAAGGCCCTCAGCAATCTCATCCCGGAACACAGGACGGACATCGGTTAAGATCCTGCAATTTTGGAATACTTGGCCGTGTTCGACTTGAATTACTGCGGCCTTCGCGGAAAATTTCACGCTACCAATTGACAGCACTCGGGAGAGTCGCGATTCCAAAATCTCCGGATTGATTTCAGTACCGGTCTCGCTGGTCGCAATGGTTTCAGATATTCCGTGAAGCGCTAAGATGTTATCTTCTGTTCGGTTCAACGCTAGGGCCATTGTCATCAGAGCATCGGCGAGGCCGATAGCACCCACGCCGAGACGCGTGAGCTCCTGGTCGATAGCGGCCACCAATTCGGTGATGTTCGTCCTGGCGGGTAGCGTCTCAAGCGCCAACGACAGTGTTTCGAAGTCGGAATCGTTCAATCTTCCGAGCACACCCAGAGCAACTTGATCCTTATTAGGTATTTTCCAATGCGCCACGACGATCAGTCCAATCTTGCTCGAATCATACCATGGCCGTCGAATCCCTCCCAGCCGCGCCTAAGCGGCTTTGTACTCAATAGCGATCCGGATTGCCCGGCAGTCGCGGCGGAGCCCTGATGGAAGCGAGACTGACGCCCAAACACCCACAACCTGTGTGGGATTTTGTGGGGACTGCATATAGATAATGTCGGGCAAGGGAAAACAAGGCGTAGCAATCATGAGGGAGCTTGGGAATCCTGTTCTGAAAGTGTGGAATTTTGGACTCATACTCTCTCGGTTTGGTCGGAGGTTCGAGTCCTACAGGGCCCACCATTGGAACCGAACGGCGAAAAGGAGAAATCCTTGTGAACTTTTGCGGTCGATTGACGGCCCCATAGGGGTGAACCCTCCCAAATGGCGGGGACCTGCAGCAATTTCGCGCCAAACCTTCCCCCCACCTATTTGATCCCAACACCTTGGCCGATACGCTACGTAAAGGTTACACTAGAAGAGAAATCCTGATGGGAAGATCTGTTGGCGTCCTGAGTCTAGTGCTACTTGGCCTTGCCTCCTCCCTCTCGGCACAATCGTTCGCCGCCCCGGCCAAACCGGACCCGGCGAAAGATTTGCTCGAGCGGTACTGGGAGCGTGAGAAGGTGCGTAAGCCCTTGGTCAACGTCGCCATGGACGTTGAAATTGAAGCCACCGTCCCCAAGTGGAAAAAGTCCAGCAAAATGACCGCCTTGCGTATGATCTCGAAGATCGGTCGCATCACCTACCAGAAGCTGACGTTCACCGGCGACGACGTAGTGAAGCGCGATGTTATCGCCCGCTTCCTTACCGCTGAAACCGAGGCTCGCACCCAGGCCGGCGATATCTCGATTTCGCCCTCCAACTACAAATTCAACTACAAGGGCCGCTTTGAGCAGGGCGGTAAGATCGCCTATATCTTCCAGCTGAACCCGCGCCAGAAGCGGGTCGGCCTGTTCAAGGGCGATCTGTGGCTGGATGGTGAAACGGGTCTGCCCCTGCGCGAGTCCGGCCGGCTGGTGAAGAACCCTTCGGTGTTCTTCAAGAAAACCGAGTTCACCCGCCGCTACGAGATCCGCGACGGCCAAGCCTATTTGGCCGAGTGGCAAAGCTCCATCGAGGCCCGAGTGATCGGTCGCGTGGAGATGGCCGTGAAGTATTCGAACTACCAGTCTCCGGCGCCGGAAATGGTCGTCGAACCGGTCTTAACCCCTCCTCTCGGAAGCCTGCGCTCCGTTGCGCAGCAAAATCCGTCGGGCGCGAAGTAGCTTCCGCGCCAGCATGGGACAATAGCCGGGAATGATAGAAGTATTGAAAACCGGTATCTCCGCCCGCCAAGCCAAAGTGGCGATCTTCGACTTTGACGGCACAGTTTCGCTGGTCCGCTCCGGTTGGGTCCACGTGATGGTACCGATGATGGTGGAAGGCCTGCGCGGCCTGCGCAACGGAGAAAGCGATGCCGACCTTACCCGCATCGTCGAAGCCTACGTCGGCCAACTCACCGGCAAAGAGACCATCTACCAGATGATTCAATACGCCGCTGAAATCGAGCAGCGCGGCGGCCAGCCCGACACCGCCCTCACTTACAAGCACGAGTACTTGCGCCGGCTGTGGGAAGTGATCAAGGACCGTGTCGCCGACCTGCAGAACGGCGCCAGCCCCGAAAAATACCTCGTCCCTGGCTCACGCGCCTTGCTCGAAGTTTTGAAAGCCCGTGGCCTGAAGCTCTACCTGGCCAGCGGCACCGACGAAGTCGACGTCCGCCGCGAGGCCGGCTTGCTCGACCTCACCAAATACTTCGACGGCGGCATCTTCGGCGCCTCCGACGACATGGCCTCGTTCTCTAAAGGCATGCTCGTAAAGCGCCTGGTCGAACAAGCCGGCTATCAGGGCGAAGAGTTGCTCGCCTTTGGCGACGGTTACGTGGAGATCGACGTGGTGAAGCAGGCGGGCGGCATCGCCGTCGGTCTCGCCACCGACGAACCTCATTGCCTCGAGGTGGACGCCTGGAAGCGCCAGCGGCTAGCCGGCGTCGGCGCCGATTTTATGCTCCCCAATTTCTTGGGGTCTGAGTCCTGGCTGCCTACCCTCTTTGGAGCTCCGACGACGGGAGCATAGATGACCAGTAAGTACCCCCTCTTCGACCGGTCGCGGCTCCGCGTGCAGCCATTAGGCGATCGCGCCCACGACCTGCCGCTCGCCAATTGGCTCGCGCTCTCTGACCCGACGCCCCCCTACCCCACGCAAGCCGGCGATGAGCCCCGCCTCGAGCGTGTCGCCGAACGCCTGCGCCAAGCCAAACAAACCGGAGCCGCCCGCATTCTGATGATGGGTGCCCACGTCCTGCGCGCCGGGGTCAGCCGCCACCTAATCGACCTGATCGAAAACGGCTGGATCGACCACGTCGCCATGAACGGCGCCGGCGCCATCCACGACTATGAACTCGCCCGCATCGGCGCCACCACCGAAAGCGTTGCCCGCTACATCCGCACCGGCGAGTTCGGACTCTGGCAGGAGACCGGCGAGTTGAACGACTGGATCGCCGAAGCCGCTCACGAGGGCCTGGGTCTCGGCGAGAATGTCGGCCGCCGCATCGCCGAAAGCAGCTTCCCGCACCAGGACCTCTCTGTCCTCGCCGCCGCCTATCGCGCGGGTGTCCCAGTGACGGTGCACGTCGGCATCGGCTACGACATCCTGCACGAGCATCCGAATTGCGATGGCGCCGCCACGGGCGCCGCGTCCTACCGCGACTTCCTCATCTTCGCCAAAACCATGGAGCGCCTGGACGGCGGCACCATGCTGAGCTTCGGCTCCGCCATCATGGCGCCCGAGGTGTACCTGAAGGCGCTCGCCATGACGCGCAATGTCGCCGCGCAAGAGGGCCGCACGATCCGCGATTTTCTCTCAGCCGTCTTTGACCTAGTCCCCATTGCCGGCGATTGGCGCGCCGAGTTGCCAAAAACCGATCCGGGTTACTACTTCCGGCCGCACAAGACCATCCTGGTGCGCACCGTCGCCGATGGCGGCCAGAGCGAATACTTCTGCGGGCCCCACCGCGCCACTTTGCCAGCCCTCTGGAGAGCCTTGCGCGCATGACGGCTCAAGAGATCCTGGCGCGCTTACCGTCATTGTCAGCCCTGGTCGTGGGCGACGTTTGCCTCGATCGCTGGTGCACTTACTCGCCGGAGTTTTCGGAGCCTTCGCGCGAAACCGGCATTCCCCGGGTCGCCGTCACGCATACGGAACTTACACCTGGTGCCGCCGGCACGGTTGCCAATAACTTAGCCGACTTAGGCGTCGGCACGGTGAGCTTACTCGGCCTGGTAGGTGACGACGGCTTCGGCTATGAGCTCAAGCAAGGGCTCTCCTGCCGGCGCATTTCTTGCGACTTACTCCTCACCCACGCCGGTTATCCCACCTTCACTTACACCAAACTCTTGAACGCGCTCACCGGAGTGGAAGATCTGCCGCGCGTAGATTTTATCTCGGTTGCACCCACCCCGGCCGTCATCGAAGTCCAGGTGCTCGAGCGTCTCAAGCAATGGTCCGGCAACTTCGATGTGATCTTCATCTGCGACCAGGCCGAGACCGCGGTGGGTGGTCTCATCACGCCCGCCATTCGCGACGCCATCGGCAAGCTGGCCCACCGCCAATTCTTCTTTGTCGATTCCCGCGCCCATCTCGAAGGCTTTCGTGGCGTGACGCTCAAGCCGAATCAGCAGGAGGCCGAACTTACTTGCGAAAAACTCTTCGGCGATCGCCGCGCCTTTGGAAAACTACGGGAACTGACCCAGGCGCCGATGCTGATGGTGACCCATGGCGGCGACGGCGTCCAGTTAGTTCGCGCCGAAGGCGAGCTCTGGGTACCCACCACCAAGGTGGAAAACCCGGTCGACATCTGCGGCGCCGGCGATAGCTTTTCCGCCGGAACGGCCATGGCCATCGCTGCCGGCGCCAGCCCGGAAGACGCCATCGCCTTTGGCCATCGCGTGGCTTCCATCACCGTCATGAAAAAAGGCACCGGCACGGCGACGCCAGAAGAGGTCCTCGCGTGAATACTCTCGCCATCGATATTGGCGGCACTAAGTTTTCGATGGCGGTCTTTTCCGATAGCAAGTTAGTCCGCCGCGTCTCCGAACTAACTGACCGCGCCGGCGGCCGCGATTGGATGCTCGCGCGCATTGTCACGCTCGCCCGCGAATGGCAAACCGACCCGGGCTTCGGAGTCTGCGGCGTCGGCTTCGGCGGCCCCGTGATTTACAATGACCAGCGCATCGCCCTTTCCACTCACGTCGGCGGCTGGAGTGATTACGCGCTCCCCTTGTATCTGAAACACGAACTCGGCGTGCCCGTCGTCATGGACAACGACGCCAACGTGGGCGCGCTCGGCGAAGGCTATCACGGCGCTGGACGAGGCGCCCGGCCCCTGTTCTACATGACGCTCTCCACCGGCATCGGCGGTGGCATTCTTACCGAACACGGACTGCTGCGCGGCGCCGATAGCTATGGTGGAGAGATCGGTCATCTCACCATTCGTCCCGAAGGCCCCGTGTGCCTCTGCGGCGCGCGCGGCTGCTTTGAACGCCTCTGTTGCGGACTCTGGCTCGAACGCGACCACGGCCGCCCCGCCCAGGTGTTACTGGCCGACCGGCAGTTTGTCGCCCGGTATGTCGTGGATTTAGCGCTCGGACTCAAAGCCGCGCTGATGTTACTCAATCCCGCCCGCATCGTCATCGGCGGCGGCATGAGTAAGTCAGGTGACGCGTTGTTCGTTCCGTTGCGTGAGGAGTTGGGCCGGCAGATGACCAGTTGGTCGCGCGCCCGGGTCGACATAGTACCGGCAGAACTAGGTGACGATAGCGTGCTATGGGGCGCGCTGGAATTAGCTCGTGTTACTTCTTAAATAAGTTATCGAAGGCTGCCCGCGCGTCGCTCGCACTCTTGGGCGCCGGCCCGTTCGGCAGAATGGGCGCCCGCATCTGGCTCGAAGAACCATTCTCCCGTGCCGCGTCGCGCGCCACGGTAACTTGCGGTGAGAACAAAGTGCAGACATTCGCCCGATCCTTGTAAGCGATACGCTCTGGGATTGGCTTCAAGCACTGAAAGCGGGTCGAAGGCTCAAAGTTTGAGCACTGCTTACAACAATGCAACGCGGCGTTACACTTGGGACAATTCCCAGTGAAGTCGATATCGTGCGGGAGCGTCGTGGCACAGTTGTAACAACGCGACGCAGTTACAGTCTGCACCATGCGCGGTAGGCGCGGCCCGGTGATATCGATGGAAGGGCGAGGGCCTTGCGGCTTCGGACGCTCGCGGTCGAAACCACGATCGCCCCCACGGTCAAAGCCGCGGTCTTGGTAGCCGTTTTGGCGGTATTTGCGGTCGTCATCCATGAAAAGATGCTCCCTTAGCGATTGGCCAGTCCAGTTTTTGCAGAACGCCTGCTTGGGGTCAGGGGTCCTGCGGCGTGAATTATCGTTGTATTTTGAGGACTGGAAAAATAGTCTTCGAACTAGCCCGTATTGATCCTGTTTAGCCGTTGGTTCCGCCCATGCGTTCTTCGCCGGCTCTCTTCTCTCGTTCGCCGTTTCTGTCTCCAAAGCAGAACGCTCCGGAAATACATTGGGGGATTTAGCTCACCAGAGGATTTGCACTGGATCGGTCAGGACTTCACCCTTATAGCATGTTCCTTCGGACAAATCCAGTACCAACTTTAGCCGTTCTTATTTCCCTAACTCCATTTCATACGCCCTTGGCACTGCCGGCGCAATGGATCTTCGGTTTGATTGGGACTAACGCGGAAGGCATAGCCTAAACGCCCCGTCAGTTCCGGTACTAGCCGCAGGGAAAAAACATGCACGCCGTCTTTTGTTTCAGACGGGGAAAGCGGCGCTACCCGCGTCGAGCCCATTTGGCCATCGGGGCCTATGCGCCCCACCAACACTTCCACGCACACGTCGCGCGGCTCCAGGCCGGCCAAGTCCACTACTGCGCGCACCGCCACCGATTCACCCGCGATCAGTTCCTTCACCGGCGCCACCAGGCCCGCCTCGCGGATCTGGACACGGTCCCAAACGCTTTGCACCCGGTCTTCCCACTTCGCCCGCTCCCGCGCCAAGGCGAAGCCGCCGCTGCGCATCTGGTCGAATGCCACGTGCGCCGGACGGTAGAGCTTTCCCGTATAGTCTTCAAGCATGCGCTGCGCATTGAAGCGCGGACTCATGTTCTTCAGGCAAGTCTTCATCCGGTCCACCCAAGCCTCTGGCACGCCGTCGTCGTTGCGCCGGTAGTAGAGCGGCAGGATGTCGTTCTCGAGCGCCGAGTAGATGTCGAGCGCGTGCAGATCGTCCTGGTCCTCGCGATACTCTTCGCGGCCGCCAATGGCCCAGCCGCCCGAATCCTCATAGGCTTCGTCGTACCAGCCATCCAGAATGCTCAGGTTCAGCACCCCATTGAGCGCCGCCTTCATTCCGGAGGTGCCGCAGGCCTCCTCGCCGCGCCGCGGCGTGTTCAGCCATAGGTCGACGCCCTGCACCATCTCCTTGGCGATGCGCAGACCGTAGTTTTCTAGAAACACCAGCCGGTTGCGCAACGCAGGATCGCGCGACAACAGAGCAATCTCGCGGATGAATGTCTTGCCCGGCACGTCTTTCGGATGCGCCTTGCCGGCAATCACGATTTGCACCGGCCGCTCGGCGCTCAGCAGGATGCGCTTCAGGCGATCCGGATCCCGGAACAGCAGAGTGGCGCGCTTGTAGGTGGCAAAGCGGCGCGCGAAACCGATCGTGAAAACGTCAGGGTCGAAACCCTCTTCAATGAGCCGAATCTCCGCCGACGACGCATGCCGCTTGCGCGCCGTCGCCGCCGCCCGCTCCCGCACGAAGAGCGACAGCTGCTTTTTGCGCTTGCGGTGCGCTTCCCAAATCTCCTCACCCGGAATCTCATCCACTTGTGCCCAAATCCCGGGCTCCTGATGACGATCCCGCCAATCGGGCTGCAGGTAATTGTCGAATACCGTCGCCAGGTCGCCGCTTAACATCGACGGCAAATGCGTCCCGTTAGTCACCGCCGTAATCGGAACTTCGTCCGTCGGCAGATTTGGCCACAGGCCGCCCCACATCTCGCGCGAGACGGCCCCGTGCAGCACGCTCACCGCGTTGCGGAAGGCCGAACAGTGCATCGCCGTAATTGCCATCGAAAACTTCTCATTGGCGTCGTTGGCATTTTTGCGCCCCAGGCTGAACAACTGCTCGGGAGTAATCTGCCCATCATTGCAGAAGCGGCTCAAATGATCCCACACCAGCGCGCCATCGAACAGGTCGATGCCGGCCGGCACCGAGGTGTGCGTCGTGAAGATGTTGCTTTCGCGCGTCGCCTCCAGCGCCTCGCGGAAGTTCAGCTTGTGCTCATCCATCAGGTCACGAATGCGCTCCAGCGCCAGAAATGCCGCGTGCCCTTCGTTCATATGGAACACGGTCGGCCGGTAGCCCAACTTCTTCAGCACCCGCAACCCGCCAATGCCTAGCACGATCTCCTGTTTGATACGCGTCCCGTGGTCGCCGCCGTAGAGGTTCTCGGTGATGTTGCGCAGCTCTTCGGTGGGGTTCTCCGGGATGTTGGTGTCTAGCAGATAGAGCTGATTCCGCCCGCTATTCACCAGCCACACCTTGATCGTGATTGTCGCGTAGGGCAGGCTCACCTGCACGCGCAATTCGTTGCCCTGCTCATCCACCACCGGCCGGCACGGCATCAGGTGAAAATCATTCACCGGATACAGCTCCATTTGCCAACCGTCCGGGTTCAGCGACTGCTGATGGTAGCCCTTCTGATACGCTAGGCCCACGCCGATCAGCGGCAAGCCCGCATCGCTTGAGCCCTTCATATGGTCTCCCGAGAGCACGCCCAAACCGCCCGAGTAGACCGGCAGACAATCCGTTAGGCCGTACTCCATCGAGAAGTAGGCGATCAATAGGTTCTCATCGCCCGGCTGCTTCAGGTCCATGGGCGCGCGCTTCATATAGGCGTCAAAGCGCTCGCAGGCCCGGTCGTAGACGGCTATAAAGCGCGCGTCGGCCGCGGCTTTGGCCAAGGTCTCTTGCGGCAGACTGCTCAACATCAGCACCGGATTGTGGCTCGCCCGCCACGCCACTGGATCCAGCCGACGGAATACCGTCCGCAAATGATGATCCCAGCACCACAACAGATTGTGGGCCAGTTCAGGAAGTCTTTTCAGGGACGCCGGCAGCGCGGGATTAACCTGAAGCTCGCGGTAGGAGGGGATTTGAAAGGACATCGATACTTCTTGTGTACGAAAAAGGCCTGGTTTTGACGAAGCTAAAATTAAGATTTAGAAATGAACAGCAAATCCAAATTGGTATCTAATACAATTGCCACATGAAATTGAGTGCTCAGGAGGAGTACGGGCTCCGTTGCCTGCTCCACATGGCGCGACAGGGTGAAGGGGCCAGCCTCAGTATACCCGAGATTAGCCGCGCCGAAGGCCTTTCGATCCCGAACGTCGCCAAGTTGATGCGTCTGTTGCGGATGGGAGGTTTTGTCGCGAGCGTTCGCGGCCAATCCGGCGGCTATACGCTCTCGCGAAATTCGGAACAAATTACCGTTGGCTCGGTGCTCGAGTTGTTGGGTGGCCGCCTTTACGGGCCCTCGTTCTGCGACCGTCATTCCGGCCTGCAGGAGACCTGCGCCCACAACAGCGACTGTAGCCTGCGGCCCGTCTGGCAGACGCTGCAATCGATGATCGAGCACGTGCTCAACCGGATGACCTTAAGCGATCTGCGGCGGAACGAGAAGGAGATGATGAGGATGCTGAACGAGCGCACTAATCAACTTCTGCCCGTTACTCAAATCCGTCATACGGCTTAGTGGCCCGCCTCTTCCTTCTTCCGGCGGCGTTTCTTCTTTGGCTTGTCCCCGGATGATTCCGCGACCGGAGCCGCAGCAGGCTTGGCGGCGGTCTTCTCCGCCTCCTTAGGTGTTGCCTTCTCGGCGGCCTTGTCCTTGGTCTCCGTCTTGCCATGATCAGTGCCCTTGCCATGGCCAGTACCCTTGCCGTGGTCATCCTTCTGGCCCTTGGCTTCGGACTTGTTCTCGGGCTCTGCCTTGGTTTTCTCAGGCTCCGCCTTGGCGTGTTCGTCTTTCTTCTCGGCCTCTTCTTTACCATGCTCGGCTTTGCCCTGCTCGGCTTTGCCCTGCTCGGCCTTGCCCTGCTCGGCCTTGCCGCCATGCTCCGCAGCCTTGGCGTCTTTGCCGTGCTCTCCCTTCTTCTCTTCCGCCGGCTTCGGCTTGGGCTTGTTGTACTGTACAATGATCGACACGCGCCGGTTGTTGGGTGCCCCCGGAGTGTCCTTATTCATCAAGGCCTGGTCGGCGAAGCCGCGCACCTGCTTTACCTGATCGGGCCGCAAGCCGCTGTCCTGCATGAACCGCCGCGCTGCATTCGCCCGGTCGCCCGATAGCTCCCAGTTCGAATAGCCATTGCGCCCCTTCACCGGACGCGAATCCGTGTGCCCCTCAATCAGAATCGTGTTGTCCATCTTGCCAAGCTCCGCGGCCAGCTTCGCCAAGACGTCCTGCCCGTTCTTGCTGGGGTCCGGTGAGCCGCTGTCGAAGAACATCCCCTTCTCGGTCTCCATCAACTCCACCCGCAGGCCTTCGCCCGTCACCGTCATCTTCACCTGATCCTTCAGCTCCTCGATCTCGGGCATCTCCTTCATCGCCTGCTCCAGCGACTCCTTCAGCTTGTCCATGTTGTTCTGGTCGAGTGTTATCGATTGCCCCGACCCGGACATGCCGCTGCCCGATTCCTTGCCTGAGCCCGAAGGATCGTTAAAATACCCCGCCACCGACTGCTTCACGTCATCGGACGAACCCACCAGCCACATCACCATGAAGAACGCCATCATCGCCGTCACAAAGTCGGCATAAGCCACCTTCCAGGCGCCGCCATGGTGGCCCGCCGCCATCACTTTCTTCTTGATGATGAAGATTGCTTGGTTATTCGCTTCCGCCATCGCCCTTACTTATCTCCACCGCCACGGCAGGCCCCTTCCATCTCTTTAAACGACGGCCGCACGTGGCCCGGTATCTGCCGCCGCGCGAACTCCACCGCCAGAATCGGCGCCGCCCCTTTGATAAACGCCATCACGCCAGCCCGCAGAAACTTCAGGAACTCAAGCTCCGCATCGTTCATCTTCTGCATGTTCGTCGCCAATGGCCCCAGAAATCCGTAACACAGTAAAATGCCCAAGAACGTACCTACCAGCGCCGCGCCTACCTTGTGCCCAATCTCCGCCGGCGGTCCGCCAATCGAACCCATCGTGATCACCACGCCCAACACCGCCGCCACAATCCCCAAGCCCGGCAGTGCGTCCGACACCTGCTGCAACGCATGCACCGGCTCGTTCGCCTCATGATGATGCACTTCCATATCGCTCTCCATCACCTGGTCGAGCTCAAAATGGCTCACGCCCCCCGAAATCGCGGTCCGCAGTGAATCGCACACAAAGTGCAGCGCATGGTGATTCTTAATCAGCCCCGGATACTTTGAGAACAAAGCACTCTTCGCCGGGTCGTCCACATCCGCTTCCAGCTTATTCATCCCATTCTTGCGCGCGTAGGCAAAGATCTCGTTTAACATCTTCAGCGCATCCAGGTAAAACTTCTTGCTATAAGGGCTCCCTTTCAGGATCGCCAGCAAACCATGGAGGATCGCGATCACCGTCGAAAGGGGATTCGCAATCAGCAGCGTCCCCAACGCCGCCCCGCCAATGATTACCAACTCCGCCGGCTGCATCAGTACCGCCAGCTGCCCATGCTCCATCAGATAACCGCCGATGACGGCCCCGATTACAATGACGATTCCGATAATGGCGAACATCTTGCGCCTTGCACTCCCTCTTCCGCGGCCGGGCTTACATGCCCTTAGGTGTGCTTATCGTCCCATCCCCCCACTTCTTGATCATCCTGTGCTATCCATCGAAGCAAGATGCCCTCAAAACCCCGCAAACCCAAAACCTTCACCAAAACCAAAGAGGTGAAGGCCCTCGCCCGCGAACAGGTCGGCCAAATTAAGAGCGTCCGCGTTATCGAAGAGTCGCCGAAGCGCAAGAAACCGAAATATCCCTTGCCACTTGAGTAACCTCTTCCTCCATCCGCGCCGCGCTCCACGCCAGGCGCGACCCCATCTCCTGTGCCAACCCACGCAGGGCATCCTCGTCCCAACGCCGCTCGTAGCCCCAATACGTCGACACATGCAGCAGGTCCGGCAAGCGCTCCACCCACTCGCACTCCACCGCCTCTTCGATCTGCGCCTGCTCCATCGACCCCAGCTTCCGCGCCCGCTCGAGCACTCGCGGCGCCCGCACCCCGTAGGCCATCACCACGTCCGGATCGTACTTCTCCTTTAAGGCCGCAATCGCCGCGCGGGAATTCCCACTCAGTGGCACGCTCGCCGTCGGATGCACTTCCTTCAATGCCGCCGGCGCGGCCAAGTTCGCCGCCTCTTCGCTCATCGAGCGATAGGTCGTATACTTCCCGCCCGCCACATGCACCACGCCATCGGTCGAGGCCCAGATCCGGTGCTCCCGCGACGTCGACGTGGCCGAAGTCCCACCGGATTGCACTAAGGGCCGCAAGGCACTGTAAGTGGCAATTGGCTCCATGCCCTTCGACTCTGGAAAAATATCGGTCGCAATCTTCAGTAAGTAAGCCGTCTCCTCGGCGGAAATATGCACCGAGTCCGGCGACCCATCGTGGTCCACATCCGTCGTCCCCACCAACGTCAGATCCTTCTTACTCCCCCAAGGAATAAAGAAGATAATCCGCCCGTTTTCCTCAAAGTAAGCTATGGCGTTATCACTGTGGTTCAACCGCGGCAGAATAATATGCGACCCTCGCACTAACCGCAGCGTATTTTCCTTCGGCCACACCCCCCCCGCCCAAGGCCCCGTCGTATTCACTAACTTCTTCGCCCGGACTTCGAACGTCGCGCCTGTCAGCACATCGCTCACCCCCACCGTCCAGATCTCGCCCGCTTGCGAGAAACTCACCGCCTCCAGGTAATTCATCACCACCGCGCCGTTGTCGGCCGCCTCGAATAAATTCTCCAGGACAAAGCGCGCCGAATGCACCCGCGCATCCCAAAATACTGCCGCCGAAACTAACTCGTGCCGATTCAGCCCCGGCTCCAGCTTCTCGAGCTCACCTAAAGGCACACCCCGGTGCGGCGAGATATTCCGCGACCCTGCCAACGTGTCATACATCCACAAGCCGGTGCCATAGAAATACTTGGCAAACTGGCTGTACATCGGAATCAGAAACGCCAACGGCTCCACTAAGTGCGGCGCGATTTCGAGCAACGTCGACCGTTCCCGCAACGCCTCCCGTACCAAGCCAAACTCCATGTACTTCAAGTACCTTAATCCGCCATGAATCAGCTGCGAGTTCCGCCCGCTGGTGCCGGATGAGAAATGCCCCTTGTCGATCAGCCCCACTTTCAGGGGATGCCCCGCCGTCTTCGCCCGCAAGGCCAGGTCGCGCGCAATTCCGGCGCCGTTCACGCCACCGCCCAGAATCAGGACGTCGAACGTCTCCACCCGCAAGGCCGACATCCGCTCCTGCCGCATCATGTTTCCTCTCTAATCTCCGGCTCAAATCTTTGGGCGCTTCGTATGCCAGTCCGTCCGCTCTTGAAACGCCTTGCCGATCGCCAAAATCAAATTCTCGTTGAACGCCCGCGCCACAAATTGCAACCCCACCGGCAACCCCCCTGGCAACTCGCCCGCGAAGCCGCACGGCACTGACAACGCCGGCAGCCCCGCTAGATTGCCCGCCGGTATGATCCCCGCGAAACCGCGATCCGCTTGAGCCGGCCGACTACCCGGCGCGTCCAAAGCCTGTGATACCCGCGACGCCGGCCCCGACCGCGACACGGTCACAATCGCGTCATACTGCGCAAAGAACTCTCCAAACGCCTCGCGAATCAAGCTTCGGATTCGCATCGCCTTCAGATAATCGGTCGCCGGCAGGTCGAGGTAAGCCTTCAGGCCCGCAATCTGCTTCTTGTCATCGAGCTGATCCACCTTGCCGCTGCGAATCAGCTCTTCAAAGATCGAAGCCGACTCGCCGGCGATCACGGGCCCGATCACGGCATCGTAGGGGAAGTCCGGTATCTTGGCCTCCACGAGCTTCATGCCCAGAGACCGCACCACTTCGAGCGCCGTCTGAAAGGCCGCCTTGGCCGTGGGGTCCACCGCCGCGTCAAAGTCCACTGGCGCATAGGCCACCGTCATTTCGCTTAGCGGACGCGCGAATTGCGGCGCGTAGTAGAAGCTCTTGCCGGCCGAGCCTGGGTCCTTCGCATCACTCCCGGCGATCGTCTGCAACACATAGCCGCAATCCTCGGCCGATCTCCCCAGCACTCCGATCTTGTCCAAAGTCCAGCTCAGCGCCATGGCCCCGTACCGGCTCACCAACCCATACGTCGGCCGCAATCCGGTGACGCCGCAGAAGGCCGCCGGCGTCAAAATCGACCCGCTCGTCTCCGAACCCAACGCGAACGGCACCAACCCCGCCGCCACTGCCGCCGCCGACCCCGACGACGAGCCCCCGCTCCAATGCGATCGGCTCCACGGATTCAACCCCGGCCCGGATACCGACGCCGCCGGAAACCGGTACCCGCCCCCACCCGCCAACTCCACCATCGCCAGCTTCGACGTCAACACCGCGCCCGTCCCCGCCAGCTTCTTGATCACCGTCGCGTCATGGTCAAACACCTGCCCGGCGTAGGGCCGCGCGCCCCAACCCGTCGGCTGGCCCTTGGCCGATAGCAAATCCTTCGCCCCATAGGGAATCCCCTGCAACATCCCCCGGTAGCGCTCGCGCTTCAGTTCCTTGTCGACGTCCTTGGCCTTGTCGATCGCATCTTCCTTCAACAGCAACGCCAGCGCGTTATAGCGCGGACCCAGCCTTTCGATCCGGTCCAAATACGCCCGCGTCAGTTCCTGACACGTAAATTCCTTCTTGCGTAAACGCGCATTCAGGTCCGTGATGGGAGCGAAGAAGACGTCGTCCGTCATGGCTTAAAGGCGAAAGCCGGCTCCACGCTGATCTCGATCTTGAACTGCTTCAACCGGTCGGAATTGGCCTGCATCTGGCTCTTCGCTAGCGCCGCCAAATCCTCGACCGCGGGCGCCTGCGCCAATAAAGGCACCGGCGCGGCCAACAAAACAGCAAATCTCCGGCGCGTAGGTTGCGTCATGCTACCGCTAGTTTACGACGATCCGGTGCGGGCCAACCAGAGCCCTCGGTTTGCCACACTTTCAGCCCTCCGCGTAAGCGGACGGTTACACGAACCCTCGTTTTTGGGCACTATCCACCGTCCCATTCAGCCTTCTGTCACGCATGTTAAGGTGCGGAGAAGGATGAATGTGGATCCCAGGCTGGCAATCGGTCCGGCGAGGCGAATTGGTTGACGGGGACCAAGTGTTCGACCGCCTTGATGCGGAGTTAGAGGCCCTCGAATTAACCGCGCTCAAGCAATCCCGCATACAATAAACCCATGCTCGCTCCGCTGATCTTCTTCATCGGCGTCGCCTCCTTCCAGGCCTCCAATGGCACTATCCCCAATGGCACCATATACGGCCAGGTCATTGACTCTACCACTGGCGCACCCCTTCTTAGGGCCACCGTCAGCCTCCAGTCGTACGCCCCCAGCGCACTGCCTAGCGGTATGCTCTCAACGTACGATACCAGCGCCTCCCCCCGCGTCAACAGATCCATTAACGGCCAGCCGGGCCCTATGCGCATCCCGGACCAAAAGAGCACCACCTTCGTCACCGATGCCAGTGGCCACTTCCGAGCCGTCGTCACACCCGGTAGCTACTTTGTCTCCGCCGAACGCAGCGGCTATCTGCCCTCCTCCCTTACCGTCGCCGCCGGCGAAAGCACGCCCGCACTCACCCTCAAGCTTCACAAACAGGGCGTCATCACCGGCCGCATCCTCGACGAAGACGGCGAGCCCGTAGCCCGCGTGATGGTGCAGCCCCTCCGCTGGGCCATGGTTGGCGGACCCAATGGCCAGCGCTCGCTGATGCCCCAAGGCGAAAGCACCACCGCCACCAACGACCTCGGCGAATTCCGCATCTTCGGCCTCGCCCCCGGCAAATACATCCTCTCCGCCCAACCGATCGTCCGCGATTCCCGCATGAATGACCGTCAGGTCTACACCACCCTCTACTACCCCGGCGTCACCGACCTCGCCTCAGCCCAGCCCATCGACATCACCCCCGGCCTCGTCCGTCCCGGCATTGACCTCCGCCTCACCCGTGTCGCCGTCGTTCAGATCCAAGGCAAAGTGAGCCCGCTGCCCGCCCCCGGCTCCGATCGCCGTGGCGTCAACACGATGGTCGCCTTGCAGCCGCGCAACGCCAACTCCCCCATGGCCCGCGCCGGGCGACAGCGCTCCGCCCCCGTCAACGCCCAAGGCGAATTCACCCTTTCCCAGGTCCCGTCCGGCTCCTACACCCTCATCGCCAACACCTTCGGCGCCAACCAGGACCGCCGCACCGCCCGCCTCAACATCGAAGTCGGCAACCGCGACCTCTCAGGCCTAGCCCTTACCCTCGAGCCGCCCCTCACCCTCAATGGCCGCTTCGTCGCCGAAGATCCGGCGATCCTCAATGGACTCATCGTCAACCTCCATCCCCAAAACACCGGCCAAAACGTCGCCGCCTACGGCCGTGCCGACGCCCAAGGCCGGCTCACTATCAACAACCTCGAGAAAGACATCTACCGCCCTCGCTTCAACGGCATTCCCCCCGGCTACTATGTAAAAGCCGTCCAGTGCGGCAATATCGACGCCCAAGACGAGCTCAACCTCTCGAGCGGCCTCCCCGGCGAACTCACCATCACGCTCGAGAAAGGCACCGCCGAACTTACCGGCCGCGTGCTGACGAAAGACCAAAAGCCCGCCGCCCGCACCTACGTCGTCCTCATTCAAGGGCGTCAACCGGCCCTCTCCGTGCTAACCGACGCCCAAGGCCGCTACACCCTCAAAGAGATCCCGCCGGGCGAATACCAACTCTTCGCCAGCACCCTGGCCAACTACTACGACGACCCCGCCGAATTCGACCGCCTCATCCAACAAGCCCAAAAACTCACCCTCGCCCGTTCCGCCAAAGAGTCCCGGCAACTGGAACTTCCCTAGCCCTGCGTCGCGATCCCCACCATGAATAGGCATCAAGCTGCGGCTAGGCCCGAGGAGCATGCCGTCGGCGGTCACCAATAACCCGAGTGTCGAAGAGTTCTCGGTATTGGAGAGCGGAGAGACCGCCAGAGGAGTCAGGTTGACAACCTGGGTCCTGCGGAGTCCGGCGACTCTAAACCGAATAGACGCGACAGGGGATCCGAATTTAGTACCGGTTGGCCGCTGGGCCGCCGCCTGCCGTAACCTGTCCCCTGCAGACGGGGGATGCTTTGCGGATGCGGCTTCCGGCCGGTTGGTACGTCGACGAGCAGGCGCCCGTGACGACGGAGGATAGCGAGCCGGAACCTGATTTAGTCGTGGTGCGGGGCACCACCGAGGACTACCGGGATCGTCACCCATCCGCGGCGGAGGTCGCGCTGGTGGTGGAGGTGGCGGATTCGTCCTTGCGCCGGGACCGGGACTTGAAGAAGGGCATTTACGCGCGGGCGGGCTTTGCCGTCTATTGGCTGCTGGACCTGAATGCGCGGAAGCTGGAGGTCTACTCCGAGCCATCCGGGACGGACTACGGGACCAAGGTGGTCTTTGGGGAGGAGGAGATGGTGAGCTTCTGGCTGAAGGGCGAGAGTTGCGGGCCGATCCAGGTGGGGGCGTTGTTGCCGTTGCGGCAGGGCTAAGCCGGGCCAGGCAGAGCGTTAGTAAGCCTCAAATTTGAACTTTTGGCCGCCGACGCTTGCTTCGTACATGAGGCCGCCGTTGGCCATGGTGAGGACTTTGACTCCGTCGGCGTATTTGGCGTTGCCCGATGCGCCCGACTTTACGGCGACCGCGCTGACCTGGGCGCCAAAGGCAAATTTGCTAGCCTTGAAGTCGGCCAGAGCCTTGGGCGTCTCGAAAAGAATCAGCTCGGCGTAGGCCTGTCCTCCGGCCTGAAATCCGATGGAGAGTTGGCTCAGGGTCGCTTTCCCCACTGCCGCGTCGCCTTCCACCACCTCACCGGAACCGCGTGCGCCGCCGATGCCGAGGCCAGCTTTCTTGACGCTGGGGAACAGCGCGTAGCCCGCCGCCGCCTTGATCACCGCCGCGAGCGACGGATCGGCTTTGTTGAATCGGGCCAGCGTCTCGGTGACGTCAGCCGAGGGCGTCTTCGCTAGGGCCACGCCGGCGAGCAGCGTCGCCAACCCGGTCACGAGTAGGCACGAGGTGTACCATCCCAATCGCTTTTGCATTCTTATACCTCCATCCGATGGGGGCGGGTCTCTGGTGGAGAACACCCCCGGATCAAGGGTCCCATGAAGCGAGTGTGCCGGTCAACTGGTGTATTCTGCCCTTATGGTATTATGGAGTTATGGCAATCAGGAAAATGACGTTTAGCGTACCAGAGCCCTTGGCGATGCAGTTCCTGAGCCGGATTTCCTCTCGCGACCGTTCGCGCTTCGTGAGCGAGGCACTCGCGGCACGGCTGGATGAGCGTGACGCCGCCTTGATCCGTGCCTGCGAGGTTGCCAATCAGGACTTGGATGTCGCCGAAATCGAGCAGGAATTCGATGGACTCGACGACGTAATGGTGGAACCGTGGAAGTGATCCCGGAGCGCGGCGAGATCTGGTGGGTAGCCTTGGATCCGGCACTGGGTTCGGAGATTCGCAAGACACGCCCCTGCATTGTGATTTCGGTGCGGGTACTGAACGAAAGACGAAGGACCGTGATCGTCGTACCGCTGTCCAGTTCGCCCAAGGCTAGCCCACCGATCCTGATCCCGATCTCCTGCTCCGGTCAACCTGCCGTAGCCGTAAGCGACCAAATCCTGGCGGTGGCTAAGGAACGTCTCCGTAGTCGGCTGGGTACCGTCACCAAGGAAGAGATGGCGGCGCTGGAGGATGGCCTCAAGCAGATCATGCAGCTGGGGTGACCGGGCCTCCGCAGGGTTACCGCAGGCGGAGGCGCATGATGGCTTCGAGGTGAAAGGTCTGGGGGAAGAGGTCGGCCATGGTGAGGTCGGTGATCTCGTAGCCTCCGGCGACTAGGCCGGCGGCGTCGCGGGCTAGGGTGGTCGGGTCGCAGGAGACGAGGCAGATTTCCGGAGCTTTGATGGCGAGCAGGTGCTGGACGGCGGGCTTGCCGAGGCCGAGGCGGGGTGGGTCGGCGATGATGAGGTCGGGGCGGCCTTCGAAGTTTTCGAGGTAGAAGTCGACGTTCTTTTGGACGACTTCGATGCCGGCGAACTTGTTGAACTCAAGGTCAGCGGCGGCACCGCGGACCACTTCCACCGAGGTGACGCGGGTACCGCGCTTGACGAGCGGGACACTAAACAAACCCACGCCGGCGTAGAGGTCGAGGGCCCATTTTGGCTTTGAGTCGCCCAGGACGGCGTTGACCATGGGCTCAAGCAGGAAGCGGTTCACCTGGAAGAAACTCTGGTAGCTGACGCGGTAGCGGTGGCCGAAGACCTGGTAAAAGAGCCTACTTTGGTCAGCGCCGGGGATCACTTCAGCCATCCAGGGGAAGAACTCCTTGGAGACGCCGCGGCGGGTGCGGAGGACGTTCATGACGACGGTCTCTTCGTTCGAGAAGAGCTCGACCTCCTCAAGAAAATCGGGGAAGCGATGATCTTTGAGGCGCGTCTTGATGGCGGCCAGGGCCTCTTGCAGCTTGGGCGAGGCGAGGGGGCAATTCTCGATCGGCACCAGCGTGCGGGAGCCGGCGGCGCGGAAGCCCATCTTACGGCCATCGAAGTGGATCTGGATGCGGTTGCGGTAGCCATAGGGCTCGCCGGCGAGAGATTTGATCTCCTCGGGCGGCGTCAGCTTTCCGATGCGCTGCAGGCTTTCGGCGAGGATCTTCTTCTTGTGCTCCACCTGCGCGTCGTATTCCATGTGCTGGTAACTACAGCCGCCGCAGCGGGTGAAGACCGGGCAGGGGGCCTTAATGCGGGCGGGCGACGGCTCGACCACGTTGGTAAGCTTGGCCTCAATGTGGCCGGGATGCTCCTTGAGGGTCTGCCACGTCACCGTTTCGCCGGGAATGACGAAGGGCATCATGACGACTTTGGCGCCAGTGCGGGCCAGACCTTGGCCGCCATAGACGAGTTTTTCGATGACCGTATCGGCGGCAGGATCGATGACCGTTTCGGCGGGCTTTTCTTCATGAACCGGGACTGGACCGGCGTCGGGGTTTGTTTCAGGTGTTTCCATCAGGCTACGATAGGATTCTCCCACTTTCATGACCAAGGCACGTGTATTTTCTGGGGTGCAGCCCACTGGCCACCTCCATATCGGCAATTATCTCGGCGCAATTCAGAACTTTGTCCGGCTGCAGCACGACTATGAATGCATCTTCTGCGTGGTGGATTTGCACGCCGTGACGGTGTATCAGGAGCCGGCGGAACTTCGTAAAAAGATCCGCGAGATTGCGGCCCTATTCATCGCTTGCGGCATTGACCCGGCGGTGGCGAGCTTGATGGTGCAGTCGACCGTGCCGGGCCATGCCGAGCTCGGCTGGCTGCTAACCTGCGTGACGCCGCTGGGCTGGCTCGAGCGGATGACGCAGTATAAGGACAAGAGCGCCAAACAGGAGGCCGTGGGCTCCGGCCTGTTGCAGTATCCGGTGCTGATGGCCGCCGATATCTTGCTTTATCAGGCGAAGATCGTGCCGGTGGGCGATGACCAGAGCCAGCACATGGAGCTCACGCGCGACATCGCGCAGCGCTTCAATTCGCTCTACGGCGAGACGTTCACCGTGCCGGCGACCAAACTGCCGGCGCACGCGGCGCGGGTGATGGGCCTCGATGATCCGGAGAAGAAGATGAGCAAGTCGGCGACGGGGACGGGGCATGCCATTGGGTTGCTGGATGACTTGTCGCAGGCGAAGAAGAAAATCATGCGGGCGACGACGGACTCGAATCCTTTCGTCGATTTTGAGAGCGGGGGTTTTGAGAGCCTTGGGGCCGGCGTGAAGAACTTGCTGGGGATCTATCAGGCCTTTAGCGGCGCGTCGAATGACGAGATGCAGGCCGAATTCGCGGGGCTGCGTTATGGCGATTTGAAGAAGAAGGTGGCCGAGCAGGTGGCGGTGAGTCTGGAGCCGATTCAGGCGCGTTATCGCGAGGTGATCACGGGCAATTTGGACGAGATTCTGCGTCAGGGGACGGAGCGCATCCTACCGGTTGCCGCGGAGACGGTGCGGCTCACTAAGGAGCGGATGGGCGTCTACACGCTGTAACATGCCGGAGCCAATGATATCGTTTCGCAGCATCCGGCGGCTATTGACGGAGAACCGGAACTTCCGGCTACTGTGGTCAGCCCAGGTGATCAGCGAGGTGGGCGATTGGCTGTACGCCGTGGTGCTGTACAGCCTGCTGCTGCAGATGACGGGGCGCGCGGAGAGCGTCGGGATTGCGCTGGTGCTGCAGTTGCTGCCGCAGTTGGTGGTGAGCCCGATGGCGGGCGTGATCAACGACCGGCTGAGCCGGAAGCGAGTGATGATCGTGAGCGATGTGGCGCGGGCGGCGATCATCGCGGCGATGGTGCTGGTACAAAGCGCTGACCGGCTATGGCTGCTGTACATCCTGCTGGTGCTCGAGACGATCATGTGGGCGTTCTTTGAGCCCGGGCGATCCGCCATCATCCCCAACATCACGCGGAATGACGAAGAGCGGTTAACGGCGAATACCTTGGGCGGTGTGACGTGGGCGGCGGCGTTCTTTATGGGGTCGTCGTTGGGCGGCTTCATGGCGGCGGCCTTCGGGCGGAACTTTGTGTTTCTGTTCGATGCGGTGTCGTTCTTGTTTTCCGCGTGGCTGGTGTCGCGGATGAGCTTTACTGAGCCGCATTTGGAGACCGCGCCGCCGCTAACGGCGCGGGATTTATGGGGGGCGGGGGCGTTTACCGAAGGGCTGGCTTACGCTTGGGCTGAGCCGCGTCGGCGCGCCACGCTGATGGTGAAGGCGGGCGTCGGCTTGATAGGCTCAAATTACGTCATCCTGAGCGTGATGGGGCAGCGTGAGTTTCCGCTGACGTGGTTCACCCGGGATCCGGCCGCGGCGGCGATGATGGGCATCAGCACCTTGATGGCGGCGCGGGGCTTGGGCGCG